>JBFJTV010000160.1:0-6496 GCA_041625075.1 Candidatus Polarisedimenticolaceae bacterium
ATGAGAGACCTGGGGTCGGGGGGAAGCGGGCGGGACCCGGGGGTGACGGGTAGCCCCGCTCGCGGGGCGGCATGGGGAACAGGCACAACCGCACCCGCCCCCCGACCACAGGATTTTTGATGCCGAGCCATCCCCGTTCGACGGAAGCGGTCGCTGGCGGACAAACCGCCCGTCGATCGGGCCGGTAGTTTTTATTCGAATCGCGGCGTCTGGCAGTCAGGAAATCCCTGACCCGGGCCTAAAAACCCCCTCACGAAGTCCCGACTCCGGGGAAACGTCGGTTTTCGCGGCTAGAATCCGGCTCGATGACGCGCTCGCGACTCTCCCCCGCCCTCCTGGCGGCTGCCCTCGTGGCCGCGTCCGCCGGATGCGCCCCTGCGGTCGAGTACGACGTCATCCTGCGCGGCGGCACGATCTACGACGGGAGCGGGGAGCCGCCGTTCGTCGGCGACGTCGCCATCGCGGGTGACCGCGTCGCCGCGATCGGCGACCTCGCGGACGCGGGCGCGTCCGAGACGCTCGACGTCACGGGTCTCGCGGTGGCACCCGGGTTCATCAACATGCTCAGCTGGTCCACCGACTCGCTGATCGTGGACGCCCGCGCCCAGAGCGAGATCCGCCAGGGAGTGACGCTGCAGGTCTTTGGCGAAGGGTTCTCCTACGGTCCGGTCAACGACGCCATACGTCGGTTCCTGATCGAGCAGCGCCCTCCCGAGATCGACTACGAGATCGAGTGGGAGACGCTTGGCGGCTATCTCGACTACCTCGTGGCGCGCGGGGTGTCACCGAACGTCGCGTCGTTCGTCGGTGCGACCACGATCCGCGTCTACGTGCTCGGGTTCGAGGATCGCCCCCCGACCGATGCCGAGCTCGAGACGATGCGAGCCCTCGTGCGCGAGGCGATGGAGGAAGGCGCGCTCGGTGTTGGATCGTCCCTGATCTACGCGCCGGCCTTCTATGCGAGCACCGCGGAGCTCGCCGCGCTCGTCACCGAGGCAGCGGCCTACGACGGCATGTACATCTCGCACCTCCGGAGCGAGGGCGCGCAGTTGCTCGAGGCCGTGGACGAGCTGATCGCCATCGCGCGCGAGTCCGGTGCGGGGGCGGAGATCTACCACCTCAAGGCCGCGGGCCGGCCCAACTGGGACAAGCTCGAAGCAGTCATCGGCAAAGTCGAGTCGGCGCGCGCCGAAGGTCTGCGGATCACTGCGGATGTGTACACTTATACCGCCGGCGCCACCGGTCTCGACGCCTCGATGCCGCCCTGGGTGCAGGAGGGCGGTCTCGAGGCGTGGCAGTCAAGGCTGCGCGACCCGGCGGTCCGCAAACGCGTCGCCAGGGAGATGACCACTCCCACCGACGAGTGGGAGAACCTGTTCGTGGACACCGGCCCCGACCAGATGCTTCTCGTCAACTTCCGTAACCCCGATCTGCGCCACCTCTCGGGCCGCACGCTCGCCGACGTCGCCGCCGAGCGCAACGTTTCCCCCGCCGAAACGGCGATGGACCTGGTGCTCGAGGACGACAGCCGCGTCGGGACGGTCTATTTCATGATGTCCGAGGACAACATCCGCCGGAAGGTCGCGATCCCATGGGTGAGCTTCGGCTCCGACGAGGCCGCGCAGGCCCCCGAGGCGCCCTTCCTCGAGTTCATGCCGCACCCGCGCGCGTACGGCACCTTTGCGCGCCTGCTCGGGCGGTACGTGCGAGACGAAGGTGTGATCTCGCTCGAGCAGGCCGTTCACCGGCTGACCGCCTTTCCTGCCGACAATCTGGGCATCCGCGAGCGCGGCCGGCTCGAGCCGAGCTTCTTTGCCGATGTGGTGGTCTTCGATCCACAGTCGATTACCGACCATGCCACCTTTGAAGACCCCCACCAGTACGCCACCGGTGTGATCCACGTCTTTGTCAACGGCGTGCAGGTGCTGCGCGACGGTGAGCACACCAGCGCCACCCCGGGACGGGTCGTTCGGGGACCGGGCTGGAAGGGCCGGGATTCGGACTAGCGCGCCGAGAGCGCCGCGACGAGATCGTCCCGCCCGCTCGCGACGGCCTCCGCAAGCGCGACGCGCATCTGCTCGACGACGGCGGCGACGTCCTCGGTGGTGGTGACGGACCGGCCCTCGAGCCGCCCCGACCACACCACGTCGCCGGTCGGCTCCCGGAGCGTGAGATCCAGCCTGACCCGTGCGGCAAAGCCGTCGGGGCCGTCGACCTCCTCGATCGTGAGGACCCGGCCCTCCAGAAACGAGGTGTAAACGCCGTCAACCGACCACGGCTCGATCGTCGAGATCCCCGGAGTGCCGCGTAGCTCGTCGGCCACAAGCACCGGGAGCATCCGGGAGATCGGGGCCGCCCAGCGATGGTACGCATAGAACCCGACCTCCGGGCCGTTCTCATCGACCCGGTAAACGATCCGATCCTGGTCGTAGGGAGGATCGACGTTGAACGGCCTGACACCGACCCGAAGACCGTCCCCGTGCGGCGTGGGGTTTGCGGCGACCGCGCTCGGCTCGAGCACATAGTGATGAACCTGGGGAACGCTGCCGCCGCACCCGGTGACGGCGACTACGACGGCGATGCCACAGACCAGCCCGGCGAGCTTCATCGCGGTCTCCTACATCCCGTCGCCGGGTTGACGCTCCGGCTCGGGTTTGATCCGGATCAGGCTGTACGGGCGCTCCTTGAGCAGCTGCGAAAGATCCCTCAGGTTGGCCATCGCATCGTGGAGATCACTGAGCGTCGCGTCCAGCTCGGCGCGGTTGCCCTCGACCACCGCCAGGACGTTTTGCGCCGAGCCCAGGGCGCCGCCCGCAGCCTCGAGGACCTCGGTCAACCGCTCGCCGTCCTCACCGAGACCGGTGCGCAGGTCCGTCAACAGACCCGCGACCTCGTCGACGATGGCCGGCAACTCCTCGAGACCGGAGTCGATCTTGACCGAGGCGGATTCGAGGTTCGCCAGCATCGACGACAGCCGCGGGCCGTTTTCCTCGAGGATCTTCTCGAGCGAGTCGAGGGTTGCCTGGAGACTCTGCGCGTTCTCCTCCGACATCAAAGCCTCCAGACGCGAGAGGATCGGGCCGATCCGCTCCGAGATCTGGTCGAGGATGCTCCCGGTCTTGTTCATCAGCTCGATCGCGCCGTCCGAGAGGTCCCCGACACGTGCCATCGCGTCGTCGAAGCCCATCGTTTCCCGCCCCCGGATCTCGCCCCCGGGTGCCAGAATCTCCGCGTCGGAGGACCCGACATCGATCTGGAGAAAGGCCGCGCCCAGCAGACCCGCCGTCGAGACCGTGGCGCTGGCGTCGGTCCGGACCGTCACCGAGTTGTCGAGCGCCACGCGCATGACGACGGGCCACTCCTCACCGGGCCGCAACGAGATCCGCGTGATCCGGCCGACCTCGACTCCCGAGACGTGGACGCGATCGCCGTCACGGATGCCGTCGGATTGCTTCATCAGGACCGTGTAGGGCACCGTGACTCCACGAAAGAGCGTGGACCCCGCGACCCACAGCGACACGAAGACCAGGATGGCCAGCGCGACCACCACGAACACGCCGACCTTGGCCTCGGCGATCCGCGCCTCCCGGTCCATCGATACCCCCTTTGCCGCCATTATCTCCCACGTGGGCGCGCGGTGAAGCGCCCAGCCGGGGTCCCTATCCCTTGACGTAGTAAATGGCCGTCACGAACAGATCCGCCGTGATCACGAGCACGATCGCTCGAACGACCGATGTCGTGGTGGCCCGGCCGACTTCCTCGGCTCCGCCGCGCGTCGCCAGACCCTGCCGGCACCCGACGAGGCCGATGATCCCCGCAAAGACGACGGCCTTGATCAGACCGATGACGATGTCCTCCATGATGAGGGCGTTCATGCTGTCCAGGATGTAGGTCCGGCCACCCAGACCGAGCGCGGTGACCGCGATAATCGAGCCGCCCGCGATACCGATCAGGTTCGAGAACAACACCAGACAGGGAACCGAGACGAGCAGCCCGAGGATTCTCGGAACGACGAGATAGGAAACCGGGTCGATGCCCATCACGGTGAGAGCATCGACCTCCTGCGAGACCTTCATGGTTCCGAGCTCCGCCGCGATCGCCGAGCCGACACGGCCGGCGACGATGATCGCGGTGATCAACGGAGCAAGCTCGCGCGTCATCGTGATGGCCACCAGACGTGCGACGAGGCTGACAGCGCCCATCTGATCGAGCTGGTAGGCAGACTGCAGCGCGAGAATCATCCCGATCAGGACGGAAAGCAAAGCGACCAGGGGCAGCGAGTCATACCCCGCGCGGACGGACTGGAGGATGGTCTCGCCGAAGCGGAACCTCTCCCCGCGAAAAGGGCCCGCGATCGTCCGCTCGACGGCCGACGCCGCCAGCTGCCACAGCGCGCCGGCGTCGGCGAGGCCGTTGACGACGCCGCTCCCGACCGCCTCGAAGATTCGTGCCACGATTCCCGTCCCCGTGTGCGTTGCGGCATCTTACCGCACTTGCCGCTATACTCCGCTCGCTAACGGTCGCCGGAGACCGTTGCAGGAGACACCGCGATGAGACGACAGACCTTGATCGGGCTCGCACTGGCTCTCGTCACCCTTCTGGGTGGGTGTTACGGTGAGCAATCCGAGGACACCGCATCACCCGGCGAGGCGCCTCGGGAAGAGCTTCCCACCGTCGAGGTCTCCGCCGAGGGCAACGAGTTCGATCCGCCGGTCCAGGTGGCCCAGCTTCCCTCCGACGTGTGGTATTGCGACATGGGGACGGTGCACTACGCCCGCGCCGAGGAGGGCGACGGCGTCTGCCCGCTGTGCGAGATGAAGCTGGTGCACAACGTGCGCGAGGACTTCGAGGAAGACTTGGACGCCGAAGACTGACTCGAACGAGTCCCTAGCGCGTGTACTGCTCGATCACACGCTCGATCGCGCGGCGGCAGACGGGACAGAACCCGACCTCGTCGCGGGTGAACATGATGCAATCCACCGACGGGCGATAGAGCCCCTTGGCCATGTAGCCCGCGCCCTCGAACGCGCCGACCCTCGAGGCGTACTCGTTGCTCGCGAGCATCGCGGTCATCCGCTCGCGCTCGTTCTCGAAGAGAGCTTCCATCTGCTCCTCGGCGGCCCCCTCGGCCCTCATCTTGCGGCGGCGATCCTGGATCGCGCTCGAGGCTTCCTCGTACTCTTGCTTGTTCCACGGTGTCGGAAGCGGGGTGTCCTTCTGGACAAGATCTCCCCACTTGAGGCTCGTGGGATCGAGCAGAGCCGTGATGTTGGGTTCCCAGGGCTCGTGTTGTGCGTCGAGGTCTTCGTACGACACGTCGGAGGTGTAGTACTCGTCGCCGAGCCCGGCGAAGTGGTGTCCGAACTCGTGAATGACGAGATAGCCCGCGAAGGCCGAACCGGTCGCCGCGGTCGAGTACAGCCTGTAGATGCCTCCCCCGCCGTACTTCCTCTCGTTGAACAGGATCAGAACGAAGTCGTACGGCACCGCGGCGGCGATGTCGCGCCACGATCGGTCGTCGAGCGTCAAGACGTAGCGCTCGGAATCAAACGTGTTGTAACGGGCCCCGATCGGGGTGTCCTGGAAGATTCCCGCGCGCGGACGCGTGATCCCCGGTCGCTCGGCCGGCGTCACGATCGCACGAACGTTGAAGTCCCCTCGCCTCGAGGCGAACGGCTCCACGCCGAACAGCGCAACGGCGGCCTTGCGCGCGTCGTCGATGAACTCTGCCGATTGCCGCTCGGTGTAGCCATCGCCCAGGATAACGAGATCGACCTTGACCGCCGGATCGCCGTGCTGCTCGATGACGTGAACCTCGCGATCGCGCACCGGAGCGCGATCGACGAACCTCGAGCTCGGGTCGATCGTGACCTTCCAGATCTCGCCAAAGCTCTGATCTCGACCCCGCTTGCGCAGGCGTAGCTGGAATGGGCGGCGGGGTTCCGGGATTCGGACGGCCTCGGGGAGCGTCCCCCACGTCCCTTCGATCGCCTCGCCGGTCGTCTCCCACTCGCCGAAGATGCTCGCAAAGCCGCGGGTGTAGAGCAGCCGGTTGGTCTTCAGGTCGACGACCTCGACGAGGTACTTTCCGAGGTTCGTCGTGTCGATCAGCTGGGTCCGGCTTCCCGGCCAAGCCCCCTCGACACGCACGCGATCGAGCGCGACGTGCTCCTCCTCGGCGTTACCCGAATGGTAGTAATCGACCCGCAAGGTCGCCCCGGTGAAATCGTCGTCAAAGCCCGCGATGACCGGCCCGGCAACGATCACCGCCGTGACCGCCCCGAGGGTACAAAGGCGCTTCATCTTGGTCCTCCTGATGAGCCAATCCTAGACCATCGCCCCCGACGTCGAGATCCGGGTAGAATAGTCGGTCGCTGTCGTGGACGACGAGGTGACGCATGCAAGACGAGAAGAGAAAGGATCGAAGCTCGGTCTGGATCTTCGGCATCCCGCTGCTCGTGGTCGTGGCCGTGGCGGCGTTTTTTCTCCTCAGGCC
>JBFJTV010000161.1:0-6480 GCA_041625075.1 Candidatus Polarisedimenticolaceae bacterium
AGAACTCCGCTGCCGACATCGTCCGCCGCACTCGCAGAACGCGCACGGATGTCGCCGGGAAGGCGAGATTCGCCGGTCTTTCCGCGGGTACGTACAAGGTCGCCGTCAGGTCGCTCCGGGCGAGAGACCTCGTACCGCCGTCGGAGAACCCGTTCGCACCGCCTCCGGTGGTGACCCTCGCTAGCGGAAACGAAGACATCCGGATCGAGCTTGAGCTATGGCGCGGAGTCAGGGTCGTCTCGCAGATCGTTCTCGACCGGCGCGACCCGCCGCGCTCGGTCGTCTACTACGAAAGCCTCGAGAGCGATCTCAAGCTCGAGTCCCGCTTCGATCCCGCCGGCTACGCCGAGCGCGTGCTCGTTCCCGGACGGTGGCGTGTGAGCATCGACCCGCCCCCGGGGTTTTTGCTCACCGACTTCGAGATCGACGGACACTCGCGCGACGGAAGCGAGGCCGTGCTCGACCTCGAACGTTATCCCAACACAACTTTTTTGACCTGGCGTTACAGCGGTCCGGCGCTCGTCTTCGGCCGGGTCGCGCGAGAGGGCGAGGGTCCCATGACCATCGTGGCGACGCTTCTCGAGCCCGGGCGCTGGATCGAACAGGTCGAAGAGCGAGGCGGCTCCGACGTCCGCCGCGTCAACGCCCGGTGGTCCGACCCCCACAACTACGAGATCGTCCTGCCCGATGGGCGGTGGTCGGTGCAGCCGTCAGGCACCGGTGTGGTCTGGAGCGACCCCGAGCAACAGGAGGTCGACCTGGCACCCGGCGAGGAACGACGCGTCGACTTCACCGTCGGTCTCGAGTCGAGCGAGCACACCGAGCTTCGCGTGAGCGTTTCCGCGTCCGAGGGCCGCTGGGTCCCGATCGAGGAGGCCAAGGTCGAGGTGTGGTCGCTCGATGACGCCGGGAATCCGATGACCAAGGTCGGCGAGGGCGAGACGGAGAGCTGGCAGCGGCCGGCGCGGATTCACGGCCTCCCGGCGGGCGAGTATCTCGTCGTCGCGGGTCATCCCGCCTATCTCGAGGGTCGCAGGGCGATCGAGTACGAACCCGATCCCGAGGATCCGACGACCATCGCGATCCGTCTGCCCTCGGGTGCGGCGGTCCTCGCGACGGCGCTCGACGAAGACGACGCACCGGTGCCCGAAGTCGATGTCCAGGTGATCCTCCTCGACGATCTGCCCGAGATCGTTCTGGAAGACGAGGGGTTCCGGAACGCCAAGAGGCGTCGCGAGGGCCCGACGGACGCCACCGGCCACATCAAGCTGACGGGGCTGTACCCCGGACGCTACGCGATCATGGGACGCTTGAGGGGAGCGCTCGCCGCAACGCGTTTCGTCCGGGTCATGGATGACGGCAAACAGAAAAACGAGATCGAGATCGCTCTCGGTGGGGAAGAAGAACAAGAGGTCGAGCTCGCCGTTCGCCCGGCCGCGAGCTTCTCGGGCAGCATGGCCTGCACCGACGGCGGGTCGCTTCCGGGGGCGACGTCGATTCGCGCCCTCCCACCCGGCGGTGGCGACGTCGACCGCCGCGAGGATCCGGACCTGACCGACAACGCCTTGCTCGCCGTCGACGACCAGGCCCTCACGGGTAAGCACACCGACCGTTTTCTAGCCGGCCCGTTCGAAGAGAGACCGGTCCAGCTCGCCCTCCGACCGAGCGGGTACGGAATCTGGACGTGGGCGCTGAGCACCGAGCAGCGCGAGTACGCCGCCGTGATCACGGCCTCACTGGGGGAGACCGACGACCTCGGAACGATCCAGATCGACTGCGGTCCGGCCGTCGAGGCGATTCCCGCCGTGCTCGACGAGTCCCCGCTGCCGGATTTTCGCGACGTCGAGGTGCAGGCGACCGCGACCGCGTTGCACGACAACCCGGACGGCCACTCCGTTCGTCCACGAATCGAACGGAGACCCGATTCCGTCCTGCTGCGCGACCTACCCGAAGGGAAGATCGAGCTCGAGCTCGTCCTGACGCATCCCTACCTTCTTCCGACCGCCGAGCAGCGCTGGGTCTTCGAGCACGAGGTCGAGCGCGGCTGGCTCGTGACGGTCGAACCGGAGATTCCCTCGATCGGGGGTGAGATCGTCGTCGCCGGCACCGACAGCGACGTTGCGAGGCTCAGCGGTCTCGATGACTTTCTGCGAGGAATCGAGGTCGAGGACAACGAGGCGCGGTTTGTCGCCGTGCCTCCCGGCACCTACCGCGCCGAGCTGTGCGCCGACGCCGCTTGCGCCGAAATCCGACGCGTCTGGGAGACGACCGTCGTCGAGACGGGCAAGACCATCACCCTCGAATGATCGCCGGTGTCACGTCCGCGCGCGATCCGGACCGACCGCGCGGTACTTGAGGTAGGTGACGGTAGCGAAGGCTATCGAAAGCAGCGCGAGCATCATCAAGACGGCACTCGGGACCGAGGGAAGTCGATCGAGGAGCGCCGGGCTCTCCAGCGAGTTCCAGAACGCTATGTACAGGTAGAACAGCTGGATCCCCGCGAAGAAGAACGCGAAGAGCGTGAACAGCGCGAGCAGCCTCTCACCCTGGGTCCTGGATCGATCTCCCATGTGTCGCAGGAATCCGAAGAGTGAGCAAGCCTCCCTCGGAAAGAGCCGCTCGACGTTCGAGAGATAGAACGCAAACATTTGGCCCGCGAGTACGGAAACCAGGATCTTCCCGGTCAGACCGTACCATTTCGCGACGCGCAGTCCGAAGTGGTCGATCACGCCTCGCCAAATGGGATTCGCCTCGAGCCCGAGGTCAGGACTCCGTGAAAGCGTGACGAGGTAGTCCGCGAGGTTCGCAAAAAGCGATACGCACACGACCGTTGCTGCGGCCACCCAGATCGTGGTCCGTTTCTCGCGGCGAAGAGCGAAGGTCATGGCGAGCACGCCTCCGGCAACCGCACACCACGCGGCGATGGACAGACCGACGCCAAGCCCCTCGAGCAACGAGAGAAGGCGAAAGAAACCATCCTCGATCACGTCATTCCCTCACTCTTCTGAGTAAGATAGGGTCGTGAACGTTACACGGGCCATAAGCGTCTCGATTCTCGTCATCCTGAGCCTCTCGAGCCTGGGCTGCACGGCGGATCGCACCGCCGTCGGCGAGCCGATCGAAACCGATCTGTCGCTCACCGACGAGGATTCGTCAAAGCAGATCGGAGAGCTTCTGGATGCGGCGCGGCGACACCCCCGCGACGCCCGCCGAAGGGCGGAGCTCGGAATGGCCTACGAGGTCGGCGGGCTGATCGACGCGGCGCTCGGCAGCTACGAACAGGCGGCGGCGCTCGACCCGACCGAGCCGCGGTGGAGCTACTACGCCGCGTTGATCCGGGCCAAGCGACACGGCGATCTCGAGGGGGCGCTGGCCTGGCTGGACGACGTGATCGAGATCGATCCCGGTTACGCGCCGGCGCATCTCCATCGCGCGCAATGGCTCATGGATCTCGACCGGCTCGACCTGGCGCTTTCGGCCTACGAGCAGGCGACGGGCCTCGCGCCGCACGCAGCCCAGGGCCCGATCGGTCAGGCTCGGGTCTACCTGAAGCGCGGCAAACCCGAAAAGGCGATCGAGATCGTCGAGACGATCGAACCCGGCAGGCGCGACACGAGCGCAAATCAGATTCTCGGCGCGGCCTATCGCGACGTCGGAGATCTCGACCGCGCGCGCGAGGCCTTTGCGGGGGTCCAAGCCCGATTCACGAGCGAGTGGCCCGATCGGTGGCACCAGGAGAAGTCCGCGTACGTCACCGGGTTCGCGGCCGAGCTGGCCGTTGCCAAGCAGATGATCGAGAGCGGGCGCAACGAACAGGCAATCGCGTTGCTCGTCTCGCTGCGACAGCAGCGTCCCGACAATCCCGACGTGGCCAGCACGCTTGCGGTCGCCTACCAGAGAAGTGGACGACCGGAAGAAGCGCTCCGCGCACTCGACGAGGGTCTCGAGATCGACCCCGGGTACTACCCGTTGCACGTCAACCTCAGCAGGTACCATGCCGGCCGGGGCGATCTCGACGCGGCGGTGCGGCACCTCGACCGCGCCATCGAGATCCACCCGGCCCTCGCCACGGCACACGAGTCCAGAGGCCTCTACCTGATCAAGATGGGGCGGATCAAGGAGGCATACGCTTCCTTCCGGAACGCCGTCACGCGCGACCCGTCCCGATCCGTCTCGCTTTTCAACCTGGCCTTCATCGAGGCGAACCTGAAGGAGTGGAGTATCGCGCTGCGTCATATCGAGCGGGCGATCGCGATCAACCCGTCTTCGGGACGCGCCCACGCGTTGCACGGCTGGGTGCTCGCCGAGCGCGGCGACTTCGACGGCGCGGAGGAGGCGCTCGCCAGGGCCCGTGCCCTCGAGTCGGCCAGCCCCCAGCTCGACGCCATCGCCGGCCGTGTCGAGCAGCTTCGGTCGGCATCGCGATGAGGCGGTTTCTTCCGATCGGCCTGGTCTTTCTGGCCGCGGCAATCCCCGGGTGCGCGGATCCGCCGCCCCGAACATCGGCGGTGCCGGCGGCACCACCCTCGGCAACCCCGCCGTGGTTCGAGGAGGTTGCCGCCACCCGCGGTCTCGACTTCGTTCACCGCTCTGGGTACGAGGGCTCACCGCTCTTCCCCGAGATCATGGGCGGCGGTGCGGCGCTGTTCGACATGGAAGGGGACGGCGATCTCGACGTCTACCTCGTCCAGAGCGGCAACCTCCGGCGACCGGGAAGCGGCGAAGGGCGCAATCGGCTTTTCGCCAACGACGGCAACGGCAACTTCGAGGACCGCTCCGATGGGTCCGGAGCCGACGATCCCGGCTACGGGATGGGTGTGGCCACCGGCGACTACGACAACGACGGCGATGTCGATCTTTACGTCACGAACTACGGAACCAACCGCTTGCTTCGCAACGACGGCACCGGCGTGTTCGAGGATCGAACCGTCGCGGCCGGCGTCGGCGACGACCGCTGGAGCACCGGGGCGAGCTTTCTCGACTACGACCGTGACGGCGACCTCGACCTGTTCGTGGCCAACTACGTCGAGTGGTCGGCGGCGATCGAGCTCGAATGCTTCAACAGCTCGGGCACCAACGACTATTGCCTCGCGGCGAGCTACGCGGCGCGGGCACCCGACCGGCTCTACCGAAACCGTGGAGACGGCATGTTCGAGGACGCGACCGCCGAAGCGGGCTTGCCGGCCGCCTTTGGCAACGCGCTCGGGGTAGTAGTCTCGGACTTCGACCGCGACGGCTGGCCGGATATCTTCGTGACGGGCGACGCCACGATGAACCAGCTATGGACGAACCAACAGGACCGAGGTTTCGTCGATGACGCGCGGCTTCGGGGCGTCGCGCTCGACGATCACGCCGTCGCGAAGACGGGCAGGGGGGTCGCCGCCGAGGACTTTGACCACGACGGAGATCTCGATGTGATCGTCGTCAACGGGAACGCTCAGACCGATTCGTTTTTTCGCAACGCGGGCGGCCAGTTCGGTGACGACACCGCGCGCGTGGGGTTGACCAAGACGGGCCGGCGGTTCAGCCGTTTTGGCGTCGGTCTCAACGACTTCGACAACGACGGCCTCCTCGATCTGTACGAGGCCAACGGCGGCGTGATCAAGTCGCCGGATCGCGCCGGCGCCGCCGACCCGTACGCCGAGCCGAACCTGCTCCACCGGGGCGGCTCCGACGGGCGGTTCGAGGAGATCCTCCCGCGCGGCGGCACCGTGGACGCGCTCATGGCGACAAGCCGGGCCGCCGCCTTCGGCGATCTCGATGGCGACGGAGGAATTGATGCCGTCGTCGTCAATCGTGACGGCCCCGTGCACCTACTTCGGAACGTCGTTCCGGACCGCGGGAACTGGATTCGTTTTCGCGTTCTCGACGAGAGCGGCCGGGACGCGTACGGCGCGCGCGTGACGGTCGTCGTCGGATCCCGCCGCGTCCACCGCGAGGTCCGCTCCACCTACGGCTACCTCGCGGCCAACGACCCGCGGGTCCACATCGGTCTGGGGGAAGAGCGCTCGGTGGACGAGGTCTCGGTACTCTGGACGGACGGAGCAACCGAGCGTTTCGGGCCCTTCGAGGCTGGCCGCGACGTGGTCCTGCGTCGCGGAGCCGGGGGCGCTCCCGAAACGGCGGGCGACCGATCCGAAATCACGCCCGGGACGCCCGGTTGAAGGGTTTTTTGCTGCTGATGTCAGGAAATCCCTGACGGACACAAACCCCTTTTCCGAGCAAACTTACGCAGTCTGCTCCCCTGCGGCTTTCCCGCGGGCGATTCGCGGGTGTGTCGAGACCGCACACGGAGGCCTCGGTGAAAAGGGTTCGGGTACTCCTGGTCGAAGACAACGACGACTTCCTCGACGGCCTCTCGGCCTGGCTCGCCCAGAACCGTTGGCTCGACATCGTCGGGCGCGCCCATTCGGGCCCCAGGGCCATCGAGATGGCACGGGAGCTCGATCCCGATCTGGTGCTGATGGACGTCGTCATGCC
>JBFJTV010000162.1:0-6475 GCA_041625075.1 Candidatus Polarisedimenticolaceae bacterium
GCCTCGTCCCAATCGATCCGGTTGAAGTGGGTCTCGCCTTCCCTCCACATGACCGGGAACGCGAGACGACCCGCGTACTCGAGCTGCATCGACGACCACTGCTCGAGCTCCTCGACGGGGTGCTCGCTGAAGAACTCCGCGGGGATCGGCTTTTGCATGTCGCCGGCCTGGGCCTGGAGCGACTTCTTGCAGACCTCGGGAAACTTGCGCTGCTCGTTGACCATGCCGCCGAGCTGGCCGCCCATGCCGAACGCGCAGGTCTTGCACGCGTTGCGGGAGCGCATTCGCCGCGCCATCTTGAAGATGCCGTCGGCTTCGCGGCTCTTTTTGAGACTGTAGAGGATCGACGCGAGGCCCCCACCCGCGCCGACTCTAGGCTTCGCCATCGCTTCCCCCCGGACGCCCTTTATATCACCGGCTGGTGAGGTAGGCGTAGAGGTCGACCCCGACCGACTGATCGGTCGTGTTGTAAAGAAAGACCGTGTACCTCGGAAAGCCGAGCATGCGGCGCGACGGGTCCGAGCCGAAGAACCCCGTGGACCCCGGCTCGGCCGTCGCCTCGACCTCGAGCGGGAACAGGATCTGGCCCTTCTCGCGAAACGCGCGCCCGGCCGGTCCGACTTCGGGGATCAGCAACGCACCGATGGTGCCGCCCCTGCCGACCTGTCCCTTGACCTGACCGGCGAGCGAGAGCACGACGGTCGTGTAGCCGTCGGTGACGATCTCCCCGGCGTTGATCAAACGGTTGGTGTCCGCCGGCTTGACCGGCGGGACCGTCACCCGCTCGATCGCTTGCAACTCGGCCATGCGGATCGGCCCATCGATCTTGACCGAACCGGTGATGGGCTGCGGGTCCGGAAAGTTCAGCACCATGACTTCCTGAAGTTCCGCGGAAACGACGTCGCCAACCGGTGTGAGAACAAGCAGTGCCAGGATGGCGGCGGTGACCGCCGCGGCGATCGCTAGTTTCTTCATGCAAACCTCCTGAGGTGACGATTCTACGGTGACCCAAAGCAGATCGCGAATCCGCCAGCGGCCAACTAAGATAGGTCGAGTGGTGAAACAGCGGATCGGTGTCGGGTTCTACCAAAGAGATACGCTCGAGGTTGCTCGCGACCTCCTGGGGCGTGTCCTCTGCCGGCGTCTTCCCGACGGCAGCGTGTTACGCGGGCGGCTCGTCGAGGTCGAGGCCTATGATGGCCCGAGCGATCGTGCGTGTCACGCCTGGCGGGGCATGACTCGGCGAAACGCGCCGTTGTTCGGGTCCGGCGGTTTGGCCTACGTTTACCTGGTCTACGGGATGCACAACCTCCTCAACGTCGTTACGGGCCCGAAGGATTATCCTGCCGCCGTACTTCTGCGCGCGGCCGAATCTCCGGCGGAAGGTGTTTCGGCGTCGGGGCCGGGGCGGCTGACCCGGGCATTCCGTGTCGACCGCGCGCTCGACCGGGCCTCCTTTGCCGGCCCGGAGCTGTGGCTCGAGAGCGGCGATCCGGTGCAGGACTCCGAAGCAGGTCGCACGCCACGGATCGGCGTGGACTACGCGGGGTCGTGGGCAAGACGCAGGTTTCGTTTCGTGATCCGGAACCACCCCGACCTCTCGGGGCCGGCGACGCTCAACCGCCGCGCGCGGTGACGGCGGGACGTCACGGGACGATCGCGACGATGCGGAGCGGGCCTCCGCTTCCGCCACGGATCTTCATCGGAAGCGCGATGACCGTGAAACCCGACGCCGGAAGCTCATCGAGATTGGCGACGTTTTCGAACGCGGGGACGTTCTTCTCGAACAGCGCGACGTGGGATTCAAAATCCACCGATGGACCGTGGTCGATGCTGGGCGTGTCGAGTCCGACCGCCCGGATCGATCTCTCGGTCGTCAGCCACCGTGCGGCATCGGGGTCCAGCCCGGGGAAGTGGAGATCCGGGATCGCCTCGGAGCCGCGGGCCGCGGTGCCCATGTACTTCTCGCGATCGGGCCAGAACTTCTCGAATCCGGTCCGGAGCAGAACGATCGCCCCGTGGGGCACGGGTCCGTTGCGTGCTTCCCAGGCCTCGAAGTCTCCGATGCCGACCAGATAGTCGCGGTTGTCCGTGCACGCCTTGCGCACGTCGATGACGATCCCCGGACCGATGAGCTGCTCGGGTACGATCTGATCGACGGTGTTCCGTCCCTGATAGAAGTGAATCGGGGCGTCGATGTGCGTCCCGCCGTGCTCGGCCGTGCTGAACCGGTGGGCCGCGTAGTAGAAGCCGCGTTCGGTCATGCCTTCGCTCAACGTCTCGAGCTCGAAGCCGGGTGACGTCGGCCAGTAGATCGTGCTCTCGTCGAATGCGTGCGTCAGATCGATGTACCGCCCCTCCGGGAACTCTCCCCCGCCCCACCCCACCACCACCACCACCACAGCCAAAATCGGGGTCAGGCACTTCAATCGTCTCATCTTGGAGACCTCCATGGGTCCATCCTAAACAAAACAAAAGACTTGTGAAACAGGCAGATTGTAACGCGCGGAACATTGTTCCGGGCATAACACTTCAGCGCGCTCGCCTTCCCTGCAGATGGTTGAAGGGACTGGGGTTATCAATCGATGCGGATCCGCAATGAGACGATTGAAGTGCCTGACCCCGGTCAGAGGGGGACGCGGGTGGTGGTGCGGAGGTGCCACAGCTCGGTCTTGGGCGGGCGATCGAGGTCGAGCGCCCTCCGGACGGCCTCGGCGTAGATCGCGAGCTGCCCCCTGTATCGCTCGCTCAGGACCGTCTCGTCCGACTCGAGATCGGTCTTGTAGTCTGCGACCACGATCTCCCCGTCCGCATCGCGGTAGATCAGATCGATCGTCCCGTGGTACCGGCGGCCGTCGTCCGTCGTGAGCACGAGCGGTGTCTCTCTTCCCAGAACCTCGACCTCGGCCAAACGTCGCCCCAGAGCCGAGCCCAGGAACCCGTCGAGGAGCTCTCGCGTCTCGCTCTCGACCAACACGGGGTCGAGCCCGGCGGCACCCGCAACCTCGCGGGTGATCCTCCCGACCTCCGAGCGCAGCGAGTCGTCGTCCTCGCCGTTCATGTTCTCGAGCAAACGGTGTAGCACGACACCGACCGCGCGTGCCCTGTCCTTCGAAACGGCACGACGCAGACCTCGCGGCCCTCGTTCTTCATCGCCCGGGTCGCGCCACTCCTCCTCGTCGCTCGGTGCACGAAGCGGCTTGCCCGCGTCCGCGAGACGCCCGATGGCCTCGTCGTAGGCCGCGACGGCCCCCGAAGCTCCCTCGGCAACCGCGTCGATCTTCGTCGAGTCGATCGTCGGTTCCTTGCGCTTGACGTGGGCCACCTGCCCACCCAGGAGCTCGGCGGTTTCGACCGTCTTGTCATCCTTGATGACGTAGCCCCAGGCGCGCAGCGACTCCACCCACGATGACTTCCTCCGCGACGGCGCGGCCAGAACGATCAGCCGCTCCCGCGCCCGCGTCATCCCGACGTAGAGCACCCGCGTCTCTTCCGCCTCCTCATGCAAGGAGCTTTCCCATTCCACCCGAACCCACCCGAGGTTGCAGGAGTTCCCGGCCTTGACGGCGAGCGCCAGCGTGCCGTCGGCAGGCCTCGCGACGAGGACGGGACCCTTGGGCGGCATCCAGAAATCCTCGCGCGCGAGATCCGGGATGATCACGAGGTTGTTCTCGAGACCCTTGGACTTGTGGATCGTCATGACGTTGACCGCGTCGATCTCCTCGTCGGCAAGGGGTGAGTCCGACTCGGCCGTCGATGTCCGTCCCTGCTCGAGCGCCTCGATCACCTCGATCAACGACAACCTGCCGTCACGGGCCAGCTCGGCCGCCGCCGCGCCGAGTTTTTCCAGGTTGGCAACGCGCTGCGGGCCCTCGAAGGCCGCCGCGCTCACCGTCAAAAGGTTCGTCTCGTCGAGCACGCGCCGAACGATCTCGTCGGCCGGGGCCTGCCTTGTACGCGCCGCGAGATCGCGGAGCATCCCGAAGGCGTGCGCGATGTCCGGGAATCTTCCGGCGTTTACGTCTGCCGACCACCGCCACCGCCCGTCCTCGGCGGCGTAGGCCGCGAGCTGGGCGTCGGGAACGGCCCCGACCGGCGACCGCAGAAAGGCGACCACCGCCACGGGATCCGCAGGCCGCGCCAGAGTCTTGAGGACGACCAGCAGATGCCCGACCTCGGGACGTGACAGGAACTCCCGCCCGCCGTCCACGACGAACGGGATGTCGGCCTCCCGCAGCGGCCGCAGGTAGTCCGAAAGATGCGTGAACGCGCGCAGCAGCACGGTGATGTCACCGTAGCCCACGGTCCGCTCGTCCTCGACCATGCGACGCACCGTCTCGGCGACGATCTTGCCCTCGGCCTCGCGGCGCTCCTTGGCTAACGCCTTGGTCCCGATGTCGACCGTCCAGACCTCGACACGCGGTTCCGACGCGCGCCCGCGCGTCGATTCGATCGGCGCGTAGTCCGGCTGGTAGGGAGACGGATGCCAGCTAACGCTACGCGGTGGACCGAAAAGCTCGTTGACCGGCCCGACGATCTCCGGAACGCTCCGGAAGTTGGCGGTAAGCCGAAGCTCGCGGCCTCCGGTATCGATGACGCGGCGCACGGCGCGCGCAAAGGCCGCGTAGTCGGCGCCGCGAAAACGATAGATCGACTGCTTGGGGTCGCCGACGATAAACAGCTTGCCCGCGGCGAGCGTTGCGGCATAGGCGTCCTCCGCCGCACCGTCTTCCCGCTCGGCCAGAAACAACACGATCTCGTACTGCACGGGATCGGTGTCCTGGAATTCATCGATCAGCAGCATCCGGAATCGCCGTTTGAGCGAGTTTCGAACCTCGATCGACCGCATCAGCAGGTCGCGCGCGAGCACGAGCAGCCCGTCGAAGGTCACGTAGCCGCGGCGCAGCAGCTCCTCACGCGCCTCGAGCGCGAATGGCTGCACCGCCTCGACGAGATCCCGGATGCCGGGTTCGTCCACCTGGAGAAGACGCCGACCGAGGCGGCAGAACTGCGTCGCCGCCTGCGTGAGCTCCTCACCCGTGACCCCGCCGTAAACAGCCTTCTTCTTGAACCCGCTCTTTTTGTAGATGCGTTCGGTCAGACCACCCTGTTGCTCGTCGAATCGCTGGAACGCCTCGACACCGTCGTTTACCAGCATGTTCAACGCGGTGACCATGGCCTGGAAGTCCGTGGTCACCCGCCCCGCGAGCCTCTCCTGGCGCGA
The DNA here is from genome assembly GCA_041625075.1 of Candidatus Polarisedimenticolaceae bacterium. Lineage (GTDB taxonomy): Bacteria > Acidobacteriota > Polarisedimenticolia > Polarisedimenticolales > Polarisedimenticolaceae > JBFJTV01. The sequence goes on from JBFJTV010000162.1 coordinate 5,225, forward strand.
AAGGATGCCCTCCAGCAGCTCGATGAATTTTGAAACGTGGTCTCCGACAAAGGCCTCGGCGGTCGCCTCGGCGCCGGCTTTCTGAAGGAGGGACTCCGGGATGCCGAAGCCGGCCAGCGCGAAGGCGGTCTCGCGTGTGTTCTCGACCGACCGCCCGTCGAGCACCCGTTCCCACAGCTCGCCTCGCGCCGCGCCACGGCCGAGCTCACGGCCCAGGAACTTTTCCCACGTCTCCTCGAGAACGGCCGCGAAGACCTCGCCCGCATCAACCTCGAACCCCGGGTCGACCCCGGCCTCGACCGGATGCTCTCGAAGCAGCCCGGCACAAAAGGTGTGGATCGTCTCCACCCGCGCGCGATCGAGACTCTGCAGCGCATCGAGCGCGCGCGAGGCCACCACCCCGGGTTCGACACCACACGGTCCCGTCAGCGTCGCGAACGCACGGTCGGCTTCGTGACTGTCGTCGCGTCCGGTAGGGCCTGTGGCCACCGCGCGGAGGCGCTCGAGACTCTCGGCGAGCCGCTGGCGCATCTCGCCCGCGGCTTTTTCCGTAAAGGTGATCGCGGCGATCCGGTCGATCGACGCGCGGTCCGAGCCGATTGCGGTCAGCACCCGCTCGACCAGAAGGCTCGTCTTCCCCGTGCCCGCTCCTGCGATCACGACCAGGTTGCGCTCGAAGTCCGTCGCCGCCTGGTTGCGGTCCCGCTGGTCGGGCAAACCGAAGTCGAGCAGGCCGCTCATCGAGTATCCACCAGCAGCGGCTTCTTCGACTTGTTCTTCTTCTTGAGGTCGCGGTAGTCGCCGCTGTCGGGCGCTACGACCTCGCGCTCGCGCGTCGGCGGGTGTTTCTGGCGGCATGCCGTTCGGTAATCGCACCACGTGCAATGGCGGTCGGGATGGGTGGGAAACGTCCCCGCCTCGACCAGTCGCGCCAGCGTTCGCACGGTTTCGAGAAATCCCTGTTCCTGCCTGCGGTCCTCGAAGCCGTCGAAGTCCACCCTGCGGTCGGCGGGCTCGGTGATCGCCTCGCGATAGCTCGGCCCGGCGCCAAGCAGCTCGATCTTTCCTCTCCGTTCGGCGAGCAGCCAGTACAACGGGACCTGCAGCCGGTCGGCCTTGAGCATCGTGGTGATGTTGGCGCGGGCAGAGAGGTCGCCGCTGGTCTTGTAGTCCGAGACCACCGGCCCGTTGGCACTCGACGCGACCCTATCGAACCGTCCGACCAGCCTGATGGTCGTGTCCTCGCCAAGA
>JBFJTV010000163.1:0-6470 GCA_041625075.1 Candidatus Polarisedimenticolaceae bacterium
ACGGTCTCGTCTGGGTCGCCGATCATGCGGGTGAGCGTCGGCACGGCCCGTGGGTCGCGTATCGTTCCCAGCACGTGACAGACCGCGCGTCTCACCGCCGGAGCCTGATCGCCCGCGCTACGCGCGAGCGCGGGAAGCGCCCGCGGCTCACCGATCTGGCCCAGGGCCCGGACGACCGAGATCCGGACTCGCTCGTCCGGATCGTGCAACACCGCGATGAGGGGCTCGACACACTCGGGAGCGCGCGAATCCCCCATACGACGCGCCGCGTCGGCGCGGACGAGTGGATCCGGGTCGTGAAGCTCCTCGAAGATGCCGTCGCGGTCGCGTTCGCAACCGACCAGACTCGTGAGGCCGGCAAGTACCAGCGAGATCCACGGGGTCCGAGTCCACCTCATGCGGTCTCCATCCGGGTGTCCAGTCTGCGGGCGAACGAACGGCGGATTATACTCTTTTTTGCCCGGTCCCTGCCCCGGCAGGGCGCCCCGGGAGGGATTCCTCGATGCGACGTCGATGCGCGCTGCTGACGCTGGCCTTCCTGGTGCTAATGCCCGGAATGCCGCACGCCAAGCGGTCCGATGCCAAGGCATGGATCACCGGACCCGTGCGTTACATCGCGCTTCCCGCCGAGATCGACCTCTTTCGCCAGCTCGAGAGCGATGCGGAGCGCAACTCCTTTATCGAGGGCTTCTGGCACCGCCGCGATCCGACACCCGAGACCTTGACCAACGAGTCGCGACAGCTGTTCTGGGAGCGCGTCCGGACCGCGAACCTCCGTTTCGTCGAGGGACCGCGACCCGGGTGGATGACGGATCGCGGCAAGATCCACATCCTCTACGGCGCGCCCCAACGGATCGAGGACGATCCGTACTACACCAATCCGGACAATCCGGTCGCCGGCCGCGGGGTGATCCGCTGGATCTACGAGGGACGTCCGGGTGGGCGGATGGATCTGGGCCCCACCGTGGTCGTTCCGTTCGAGCGCGACGTGGGGGGCGAGTACCGGCTGTCGTCCGACCCGACGCTGGCGAGCGAGTTCTACGACCTCGGCAGCATCAAGGAGCGACAGTACTACGAGCGCTGGATGAACGTGGACATCGTGCGGCCGTCACGTTCTCCACTCGCTGTCATGGCGGACCTCGGCAAAATGCAGGAGCTGCCGTCGCAGGAACAGATGATCATCGAGAAGGTCGAGACGTTCGAGTCGTACGGCGCCGACGTTCTGGAGATCGAGACCCAGCGTTACCGCGACCCGGACGGCGACGGCATCGTCCTCAAGCTCAGTGCCGCGCTCCCGGGGGCGGCCGGGGAGCAGCCGACCCTGATCGCGCGCTTCGTCCCGCAGGATGGGAGCGGGGCGCCCCGCATCATGGGCGAGGGCTCGTTCGGTTACGAGGGTGCGGGACCGACACGCCAGGCGCAGGGCCGCATCCGTCTCGACCCGGGAGTTTACGAGCTCACCGTCCTCGCGGTGCAGTACGGCTCGGACGAGACCCGGGTCTACAAGGGCCCGCTCGTGATCGACGCGGTCGACACGACCGGTACCCTCGCGATGAGCGACCTGGCACTCGCCGCAGAGCTCGAGCCGGTCGAGTTCGCGACGCTCGCGACCTACGACGAGCCCTTCGTCGTCGGGCACTTCCGCGTCGTCCCGCGGTTTGGCCGGAAGCTACCGCGCGGTGAGCCACTCGTGCTGTTCTACGAGGTCTACGGCGGCACCCTGCCCCTCAAGGTCACCTACCGCCTCGAAGGCAAGGAAGACGACGGCGGATGGACGCCTCTCGGCAAGCCGATCGTGCAGGACGGCGGCCAGGGGGCGCAGGGGTGGTCGCTCCCGACCCACGAGCGCTGGCCGCTGGGCGAGTACCGCGTGTTCGTAGTCGTCGAGGATGGCGGCGGGGTGTCGGCCCGCAGCCGTCTGAATTTCGAGCTGGTCGATCCCGAATCCTCCTGAGTTCTTGTTCGCGAACACACGACTGTGGTAGGAGGGGCGGCCATGATGCGTTGCCTCGTCCGCCCCCTTGCGCTTTGCGTCGCACTAGCCGTGTGCGCCGTTTCCCCCGCCCTGCCCGCCGACGATCCCGAGGCCGCCCCGGTGATCTCGCCAGACCGTCTCGATGACGTTACCGCCACGGGGTCGATTGCCTGGGTGGCCGATGACGACGCCGAGCTTCTCGGTCAGCTCGAAGCCCGTCTCCCCTTCCCCCTTTCCGCGCGCTCGCGTCTGTTCCTCGACATCTCGACGCAGAGCGTGTTGAGCGAGGGCGTCGGAGACTTCACCTTTGCGGTCGATCGTCTGAACTACGTCGCCAACTTCGGCGCCGATCTCCGGCTCTCCGGGCGCAGGGTCTCTTTCTTCGCCGGCCAGCAGGGGCAGGAACGTGTCGACACCGAAGGGTCCGGGTACGTCCGGTACGTCGGTGCGGGGACGCGCTCGCTCGACGACCGCGGCGAGGGGCTGTACTGGTCCGTGGACTTCGGCGTTGTGATCGCCGAGCGTGCGGTGACCGCGGACGCCTGGCTGCGCGCTGCGCTGCGATACGACCCCGGCGCCTGGAAGGGCTTCGGTCTCGATTTCGAGAGCGACGGTCTGATCGACGGCGGCAGCCTCGACGCCGACGTCCGGCTCGGGCCGCACTACCTCTGGAAGTTCGCGCAGCGGTATCAGATTGCGGTGTACGCGCACTACATGCGCTCGCGTAACCCGCTGGGCGTCGGGTTCGACTCCGCGCTCGTCGGTCTCGACATCACACAGCTGCCCACCGGCGAGGGGAGCCGGATCTCGCCGCCGGACATCTCCGGCGTCGTCGCGCTCGGTGGGGGCGGTGGCCGCGCGGCGGCGCGACTGGCGTTGTTCTTTGCATTGCCGGTCTTCTGGGGCGGGTGGTTCGAGATTGACGTCGACACCAACGTCCTGACCGGCGAGGACGTGGACAACCTGTACTACCTCTACAACATCGGGTACGAGCGCCCCGTCGCGAGTTTCATCGGTGGAGTCTACTTCTACCACCGCTCGAACCACGTGATCGACGCCGACGCGCGGGTTCGGAGCATCAACGTCATCGATGTCGGGATCGAGACCGAGGGCTTCAGCAAGCTCGCCGTCGATACCCCGACCGGTGGCTGGGGTCGGCTCGATGGTGGGGTCCGTCTCGGTGGCTTTCTCAGCAGCAGCTTCGGCGACACGCCCGACTGGCACGCTCTCGGTTTGATGCGGTGGGTCGCGCCGTGGCGGTGGGGCCCGCTGCGCCCGCTCGTTGCCATCGAGCTCGCGGGTGGGGGTGTCGAGCGGCGCTCGGTGGCCGTCGGGGTCGAGGGCGCGCTCGGTCTCGGCCTCGACCTGCAGTACGTCCAGGACGACCAGTGGTTCGGGGCCGACGACACCGCGGTGCTGCTGACGGGAAGACGGCGATTCTAGGTATCCGGCTTTACCTCGATGGCCTCGCCCGAAACTGCCGAGCCTCCCACGAGGAGCCGGAGTTTCTTGACACCCAGCCCGGGGAAGCGTCCGGCTAGCCGACCCGCCAGCGACGGGATGAGTGCCTTGAGCTCCCGGCCCCACGCGGGGTCGGAAACCTCGAGCTCGAGAACACCGCGCACGACCCGCTTCGCCACGATCCGCTTTGACAGCGCCGGACCCGCGACGACGCTCCAGGCGTGAGCCAGGAGCAGCCGTCGCGCCTGTGGACGTGCCAACCCCGCGGTCTCGGGATGCACCGAGCCGAGCTTCTCGAAACCGGACCTCCGACGTCTTTCGGGCATGGCGTCATGGTAACCGAGAGGAACCCGATCCATCGAAAACGACTATCGTCGTGATTTTAGTCCGATGAATTGGTGTTGCGGTTTCGCTCTGGGCACGGGTTTTCTTCTTAGATAGGCCGGTGCCGCGAGTCGCAACGACCGGACGGCCGCGAAGCCGTGTCGGTTCGAGGGGAGAGTGGGGGTCTTCTTCCGGTCCCGCGAGGAGGCTCGCCATGAGAATGCCCCCCAAACTCCTCGTCGCTGCGGTCGTGCTCCTCGTCAGTGCGAGCTTCAACACGGGAGCCGAAACGGAGCCGACCGTCGTCGACACGCTATTTGTGGGCTACGGGGCCCGTGAGATCGCTGTCAACCCGCTGACCGACCGGGCCTTCGTGGCCAACGAGCCGGGTCGTTCCGTCGCGATCATCGACATCAACCGCAACTCCGTCATCGAGACCGTTCGCCTCCATCCGCTATTCGCCGAAGAGGTGGCGGTCAACCCTCTGACCAACCGGATCTACGTCGGCGCGAGGTTGAGCTTTCACTATCCGAATGTGGGCTTGATCGTGACGATCGACGGCTGCACCAACTCGGTCACCGGATTTGTCGCGATCGGCTCCGGACAAGTCGAATGTGACGTCGATTCTTTCACGAATCGCATCTACTGCATCGCTGCCGCGATGCTGGGTATGGTCGTGCTCGACGGGGAAACGGACGCCGTGTTGGACCGCGTTCCCGGACCGCGGTGCCGGAGCATCGGTGTCGATCCCGTCGCGACTCGCGTCTACATGTCCGATCAAGGCGACTGGGTGACGGCCGTTGACGCGGAACATCAACAGTGCGTTGAACCCGTTTACGTGAGGGGCGCAACACAACTGGCCATCGATCCCTCGGCCGCCCGTGTGTACGTCACGCAGTTCTCGGAAGATCAGCTCACCGTCATCGACGGCGTCACGAACGAGACGGTCGCCGTACCGACCGGGGACGCACCCTTCGACGTGACTGCCAACCCCATGACGGGGCGGGTTTACGTCACCCATTACCTCGCCGGTACGGTCTCGGTCATCGACGGTGGTGCGATCGTCGCAACGGTCGAGGTCGGGAGACTGCCGCAGAGCGTCGCGGTCAACCCGCTGACGGGTCTCGTCTACGTCGTCAACGAGATGGACGGCACGGTCTCGATCATCGAGGACCTCGATCCGTCCTCCCCCCCACAGAAGATCCTGGCCGACCGCATCACCCGTCTGATGGTCGCGGCCGGCGGGGCGGGCGGGCGACTCCAGGAAGCGCTCGCGCACGTCCAAACAGAGTCCTACGAGAAAGCGGCTCACAGCCTCCTGGCGTTCAGCGAGGAGATCGAATCCGGCGTCCTGTTGCCGAGCGCCATTGCCGAAAGGCTCGCGACGGAGGCCAGAGCGATCATCGTGATGATGATCGGGAACTAGGGAGACTTGCCATGAGGATATCGACAAGAATCTTCGTTGCCACGACGATGCTCGTTGTCTTCGCGAGCGTGGGCTACACCGCGAAGACGGAGCCCACGGTCGTCGACACTCTGTACGTGGGCTACGGCGCCAAAGGCATCGCGCTGAATCCCCTTACCGACACCGCGTACGTCGCGATCCAGCCGTCACGCTCGGTTGCCGTGATCGACATGTCCAGCCACACCGTGACCCACACCATCCTGGATTATCCGTCTGAGCTCTTTCCCGAAGATCTGACAATCGACGCCCTTACCAACCGGCTTTACGTCGCCGCGAGAGAGAGCCTGCACAATCCAGGCCACGGGGTGCTCGTTACGATCGACCTCGACGATGAATCTGTCTACGACCCCGTCTACATCGGTCCGGGGCGGGTGGAATGCGCCGGCGATCCGTTTTCGAGTCTCCTGTACTGCATCGCCGCCGCCATGCCCGGGATGGTGGATTTCGACGGTCAAAAGAACCGTGTGCTGCGCTGGACCCCTGGGCCGCTCTGCCGGGGTGTCGCTGTCGACCCCATCGCGAGCTGGATCTACATGTCGGATCAGAACGACCTAGCCTCGGCCGTCGACACGGAGCACCACGAGCGCGTCGCCCCCGTTTTCGTGAGAGGGGCGACGAAACTGGCCGTCAATCCCCTCCCCGGGCTTGCCTATTTCGCGCAGCCCTCGGAGGATCGTCTCGCGATCATCGACGAGGTCAACCCGCCGCAAACGATCGCCGTCGGTGACCAGCCCTGCGGTGTGGCCGTCAACCCCATCACCGGGCGCGTGTACGTCGCCAACGACGGTGACGATACGCTTTCGGTGATCGCCGGTGACCGGGTCATCGCAACGCTCGATGTCGGCTGGCTCCCGCGGAGCGTCGCGGTCAACCCATTGACCGGCCTCGCGTACGTCGCGAATGAAGGGGACGGCACGGTGTCGATCGTCAAGGACGCAGCTACGGGCGCCCTCCCACGGACGATGCTTGAAAGGGAGATCGTCAACCTGATGGTCGCGGCCGGTGCGGCGAGTGGGGCGCTTCAGGAAGCGCTCGCGTTTGTTCAAAAAGGCGACTACGAGAGAGCGGCTCATCACCTTCTGGCCTTCATTGAGGAAATCGAATCCGCCGTCATGCTGCCGGCCCGGCGCGCGGAGGAGCTCGTGTTCGGGGCCCGGAAGATCATCGTGATGATGATCGGGAACTGAGGGGCACCCGAGGAGAAAGACCGAGAACGGAATCGGATCGTGCCGGGACCGCCGAGCG
>JBFJTV010000164.1:0-6444 GCA_041625075.1 Candidatus Polarisedimenticolaceae bacterium
GCAGACCGGCGACCGCGTCCATGAAACGCAGCGTGGCCTGCATGAAGAACGGCGCCACAAAAACGACCATCGGCATGGATCGATCCTCATCCGAGACGATGCTGGCACGGAACGGCCCATCATAAGCGCAACGCCCCGGCGGTTTCCAGGGGCCCGGCCGCGGGCCCGAGTGGGTCTAGGGGTGTCGGCCGGGCGTCGAGAAGGTCGCGTATAATGCTCGCGTTTCCCCAGCACTTTTGTCCAAAGGCGGTGAGATCGCATGCACGTTCTCTTTGTCGAACCGGCGTTTCCGAGCAACCAGCGCGAGTTCCCGCGCGCGCTTCGCAAGGTGGGCGCGCGTGTCACGGGGATCGGCGAGCGGCCCGTCGAGTATCTCGACCCCGAGCTCAAGAGCTGGCTTCACGGCTACGAGCAGGTGAGCTCGGTCGTCAACAAGCCCGCCCTGCTCCAGGCCGTTCGCAAGGTCCAGGCTCAGGGCTGGGTCGATCGGCTGGAGTCGACCGTCGAGGCGCACACCCAGGCGACCGCCGAGGTGCGTGAGGCGACCGGAATCCCGGGGACCTCGGTCAAGACCGCCTTTCTCTGTCGCGACAAACCCGCGATGAAGGAGTGGCTGCGCGAGCACGGCGTCCCGTGCGCGCAGTCGACCGGGACGTCATCGGCCGACGAGGTTCGGAAGTTCGCGGCCGCGGTCGGCTACCCGTTGATTCTCAAACCGCGCGATGCGGCGGGCGCCGCGGGCACGTGGAAGGTCAGCAACGACGAGCAGCTCGAGAAGGTCATTCCGGAAACCGGTCTGCTTCAGGGACGCTCGGTGGCGGTCGAGGAGTTCATCGAGGGTCACGAGGGCTTCTTCGATACCGTGAGCATCGGCGGCGAGGTCGCCCACGAGTTCATCTCGCACTACTACCCCAACGTCCTCGAGGCCATGCGCACGCGCTGGATCTCACCGCAGGTGGTCACCACCAACCGCGTCGAGGTCGAAAGCTACGGCGAGGTCAGGAAGCTTGGCCGGAAGGTGATCCACGATCTCGGGATCGGGACGTCGGCGACGCACATGGAATGGTTCTTCGGACCGAAGGGTCTGAAGTTCTCGGAGATCGGCTGCCGCCCCCCGGGGGTGAGCGTCTGGGACATCTACAGCGCGGCCAACGACATCGATCTATACGAGGAGTGGGCGATGGCGATCGTCCACGGGCGCATCAAGAACAACGCCAGCCGCCGCTTCGCGGGCGGGATGATCGCGCTGCGGCCGAGCCAGGACGGCACGATCGCGCGATACGACGGCGTCGAGAGGATGTACGACACCTTCGGGCGCTGGATCATCGACGCGCACTTCCCTCCCCCGGGATCCTCGACGGCGCCGGTCGAGGCCGGCTTCATGGCGAACGCCTACGTCCGGCTGAAGCACCCCGATTACGACGAGCTGCGCGCGATCATGAACCGCATCGGCGAGACCGTGAAGGTCATCGTGCGCTGACGAGCGGGTCGGGCTTCTCGCGGAGCCGCGCCCAGGGTTTCCAGTCACGCGGATCCGGCAGCCGCGGCTCGACGAATGTGACGTCGTGTTCCGGGATCCAGCACGGCTGCATATTCGCCATCATGTGAAGCCAGACCACGCCATCCCGCTCGAAGCGCCCGAGATCGTAGAACTCTTCGTCGGCCGGGACTCGGATGTGCGTTTCGTTCCCGGGTGCGGAACGGCAGGTGGCGACGTCGCCGCCCGGCGGTGGCTCGGCCCGGAAACGGTGCATGTGGTTTGGCCATTGCCGCGACAAGAAGCACGGGAGCTCGCGCTGGCGGTTCGCCGTCTCCGGCCGCGCGGCACCGATGCCGCGAGCGACCAGCATGGTGGCCGCGGCGCGCGAGATGGGCCCGGCATCGCTCACTCTCCCGGCGGCGGTCATCAGCGCGGGAACCACGGCGGGGTGCGAACGCCCGTCCAGTGCGCACAGCGCGGCGAACCGGACCTCGGGGTCGTCGTTCGATCGGGCGATCTCGGCGAGACGCAACGTCGCGTCCTCCTGACGGAAGCTCTCGAGCAGCATGGCCGCGTTCGTCCGGAGCGCGGCACTTTCAGAACGGGTCAGACCGAGTATGGCCGATAGCGCCTCTTCGCTGTTGTTCTTCGGAGAGAGCGTCCACAACGCGTCATAGGCGACCAGGTCCGAGCTCGAGCCCGCGAGCTCGGCGAGCACGGCGACGGCCTTCTCGCTCCCGTCCTGGCCGAGCGCCTGGATCGCGGAGACCGCCGTCTCGACATCCTCCGACCTCGCGATCTCGACGAAATCGTCCAGGAATCGCGTTGAACCACGAGAAACGAGGGCGGACATCAGGTCCGATCGGAACCAGCGGTCGCGGTCGGCGCGCCACGCGGCCTCGAGAAGGGGTCTTGCCTCTTCGCTCTCGGCCCAACGGAAAAACAGCACCGCCTTCTCGCGAACGTTGGGCGAGTGATGTTGCAGGGCCTGGAGAAACACCGGCGTCAACGGCGACTCGTCGACCGACTCGCGGAGGAGCCCGTTGAGCGTCCGTGAGACGACGTAGTCGTCCGGCTCTAGCATGACGAACCGCACCAGGGAGGCCACGATCGTCTCCGAAGTCATCAGATCGGGATCGGGCGGCTCCAGCCGGACGAGAGCCGCCATGAGGCTGGCGCCCTCGGCGGCCCGGATACGTTGCTCCGGCGTTCCGTTCCACAACGTCCGGAGACGGCCCTCCATGATGAGACGTGTCTCGCGATCGTTGGGGGGACCGGGCGGGCACGGCAGGATGTTCCCTGAAGCCAGGACGATGACCAGCGCCGACAACATCGCTCGTGCGCTGATAGAAGAGAGGGGGCGACGCGACATCTTTCACCTCCCGTGGTTGTGACTTTCCATCGAGCGTAGCCCCGTTGCGAAAGGCGTGCCGCTCCGGAGCGCAGTCGCTGCGGCACGTGACCCGCGGTTGGTTGCGGCATCGTTGCAGCGGTTCGCGTCTTCGTGGACACGGATCAACCGCGATAGACTCGGCGGTCCGCCCCGGAGGTCGCGAGCGTGAGACGTCTCCTGTCGGTGCTGTTCTGGTCGGTGATCTCGGCGGCGTTCATCGGGCCGGGCACGGTGACGACGTGCGCCGCCGCGGGGGCGTCCCACGGTCTCGCGTTGCTGTGGGCGCTTACGTTTTCGACCGTGGCCTGCCTGACGCTGCAGGAGGCGGCGGCGAGGATCACCGTTACGTCGGGACGGGACCTCGGTCAGGCCCTGCGCTCACACGCGGGCGGCCTCGCCGTTCCGGCGATCGCGCTCGGCGTCATCGTACTGGGGTGCGCGGCGTACGAGGCCGGGAATATTCTGGGTGCGGTCGCGGGTGCGTCTCTTTCGTTCGAGATCTCACGCGGCACGCTCACGTTGATCATCACGGTGGTAGCGGGTGTGTTGTTGTGGTTCGCGGCGGCGAAGACCGTCGCGCGGCTGCTCGGTGTGCTCGTGGCGGTGATGGGCATCGCGTTTGTCGTAACGGCAGCGGCGGTGGCGCCGGGAGCGAAGGATCTGCTGCGGGGTCTGTTCGTCCCCTCGCTTCCCGAGGGATCGGGGCTTCTCGTTGTCGGTCTGATCGGCACGACCGTCGTGCCTTACAACCTCTTTCTGGGGTCGGGTCTCGCGCGGGGCCAGCGGTTGGGCGAGGTGCGTTTCGGTCTCGCCGTGGCGATCGTGCTCGGTGGGTTGATCTCGATGGGCGTTCTCGTCGTGGGGACGTCGGTCAACGGTCCGTTCGGTTTCGAGGCCCTGGCGGAGGCTCTTGCCGCTGGTCTCGGCGGCTGGGCGGCCGGGTTGTTCGCGCTCGGTCTGTTCGCGGCAGGGCTGTCGTCGGCCATGACGGCACCGCTGGCCGCCGCCGTGACGGCCCGAAGCCTGCTCGGCTCGCAACACGACGCCGCCTGGGGCGAGCGCTCGCCGCGCTACCGCACGGTGTGGTTGCTGGTTCTCGCGACGGGTCTGGTCTTTGGTCTGACCGACATCAAACCGATCCCGGCGATTCTTCTCGCGCAGGTGCTCAACGGGGTCTTGCTACCGTTCGTGGCGGTCTTCCTGTTCGTGCTCGTCAACGACCGCAGGCTTCTCGGGGATGAAGGGATCAACGGGTTCGTGGCCAACGCTTTGATCGCGCTGACCGTCGGGGTCACGGTGATGTTGGGGACGGCGGCGGTGCTGCGCGCGGGTGCGACCGTTGCCGGCCTGCCAACGTTCGGCCCCGGGACCGTGCTCGCCGTCTCCGGGGTCGTGACCGCCGTGCTCGGGGTCTGGCTCGCCGTACGGATCCGGCGCGTGCGGTCGCCGATGAACGAGGTTTCCTGATGGAGACGCTGATCGCGCCCGATCAACACTCGGCGATCTGGGCGGTCCTGCTGGCCGCGGCGGCTTTCGGTCTGTGGGCCGACCGCACGAAGTGGGGCGCGCGGATCTCGGGCGCCGTCACCACGATCTTGGTGACGTTCGCGCTGTCGAACCTCGGCGTCATCCCCGCCGACGCTCCGGCTTACGGGATCGTGTGGGCTTACCTGGTGCCGCTTGCGATCCCGCTGCTGCTCTTCCGCGCTGACCTTGGACGGATCGTCCGGGAAGCGGGCCCGACGTTGTTCGCATTCGGGGCCGGGGCCCTGGGGACCGTGGCCGGAACGCTTTTGGCCTTCCGTATCGTTCCGCTCGGCGAAGAGGGATGGAAGCTCGCGGGGATCTTCTGCGCAACCTACGTCGGCGGGGGGATGAACTACGCTGCGACGGCCGAGGCGCTCGAACTCCGCTCGGGGGACCTTCTCGTCGCGGGTATCGCCGCCGACAACCTCGTCATGACTCTGTACTTCCTGGTGCTGTTCACGCTGCCGTCCGTGACTTGGCTGCGCCGGCGATATGTCCAACGACACCTGGAAGAGACCACCGAGGACGGTAGTGCCGTTCCGGCACTCCGCGGGGGCATCAGGGCGGTGCTGTCGTGGAACGCGTTGATCTCGGTCGCGCTGGCAGCGGTGCTGTGCGTCGTCGGGTACAAGGCGGCGGCGGCCCTGGGCATCGACAGCCTCGGAATCCTGCTGGTGACCGCGCTGACCGTGACGCTCGCCACGGTGTTGCCGTCTCGTGTCGGCAAGCTCGAGAGCGGCCCGCGGATCGGGACAGCGCTCATGCAGGTCTTCTTCGCGGCGATCGGCGCGAGCGCCCACATCGGCATCGCCCTGCGCGTGGGACCAAAGCTGTTCATCTTTGCAGGCTTGATCCTCGCCGTTCATCTCCTGTCGATCTTGGCCCTCGGCCGGATCATGCGTCTCGATCTCGCGGAGATCGTGGTGGCCTCGAACGCCAATATGGGCGGCCCCACGACCGCAGCGGCGATGGCCGCCGCGCGACGGTGGAACGCCTTGATCACCCCCGCCATCCTGTGCGGGACGCTCGGGTACGCGACCGCGACCTTCATCGGTGTCGCGATCGGGAATTGGCTCGCCCCCTGAGCCGTTTGAAAGATGACGAGGATGAACAAAAAGGCGGCCTGGATCGAGATGGGGGCGATGATCGCCGCGGTGGCGTCGTTCATGTGGCTGTGGCGCGGGACCTTTCCGGGAAGCTCCGTAGCTATCGTCGTGTTGTACTTCGGTATCCCGATCGCAAGCCATCTGCGGCGGGGCGAGACTCCGCGCGATATCGGTCTTCGCTTTGACAACGCCGGAAAGTCGTTCCGTGACGTTCTGATCTTCGTCGGTCCGTTGGTCCCGGTTACGATTGTCATCGGTGAGTTACTCGGCAGTCTCGACTTTTCTTCGACGTACGACGGCCTGTTGTTCGTCGGGGCGTTGAAGCGAATCGCGTGGTCCACGGCGCAGCAGTACGCCCTGGTTGCGTTCTTCTACCGGCGCTCGACCGAGGTCGTTCCGGGAAGATGGCCCCCGATCCTTCTGGCCGCCGGGGTGTTCGGGCTCATTCATCTTCCCAATCCCTTTCTGACGGTCTTGACGTTCTTGCTCGGGTCGCTGTCGTGCTGGCTTTATCGCCGCACGCCGAACGTTTTCGTTCTCGGCCTCGCTCACGCCGTGCTGTCGTTCGCGATTTCACGATCGCTGCCCGTTGGGTTAACATTCAAGATGCGTGTCGGTCCTGGATTCTTCGAGATCTGGGATCAGCTTCACGGTTTTTGGACGCTTTTCTGAAACCGGATGTGCGCCGCTGTTTTTCTCATCTTGTCTCTGACCGCGGGGGGTAATCTTCCCGTTGCGGTCGTAACGCACGCCGAGGACGGAGGCGATGCGACGATCGAAGACGACAAGACGATCGAGATGCCGCCGCCGATCCCACTCGGGCAGCGGTGGAAGAACGGCGCCAACCACTTCTGGAAAGACCTCGTCTATCTGGGAACGTTCCCGACGCGACCCACCAAACGCGGCGGCATCCGGACCGGGGCGTTCACCGGCGCGAC
>JBFJTV010000165.1:0-6436 GCA_041625075.1 Candidatus Polarisedimenticolaceae bacterium
AGCTGGCCTCGGTGCTCAAGGCGCTGGTCTCGATGCGTCTCGTGCCGCGTGCGGACGGTCAGGGTCGCGTGCCCGCCGTCGAGGTTCTCCGAAGCACCGCCTACATCCGCGACTGTGTCGAGAACAAGGAAAAGACCAAGCTGATCCGAGACGCGATCGCGGCGGGCACCTCGCAGTACGGGATGCAGACGTTCGACCAGTCGCTGTACAACCTGTACAAGTCCGACCTCATTTCGTTTGAAGAGGCGTTGCGGCAGGCGACCAACCCGGACGAGTTCAAGCTCAAGGTCGCGGGAATCCACTCGACCTCGGATATCGCGCAGGCCGAGATGGAAGCGTCGATCGGGTCGGGCGCCGACGGCGACGACCCGCACTCGCCCGACTCGCCCTTCGAGTTCGCCAACGGCTAGGGGGACATGCCTTTGTTGGCGGTTTGGTGCCAGACCTCCTAGAGGTCGTGCGTTTTTTTGTGCCCGGTCACGGGAGGTGTGGCACCAAACGTTCAACAAAGGCATGTCCCCCGCCTGCTAAGATACCGGCGCCATGACATCTCGCGAGATCCGGCAAGCGTTTCTGGACTACTTCGCGGAGCGGGACCACCGCATCGTTCCGAGCTCGCCGCTGGTGTTGCCGAACGATCCGACGCTGCTGTTCGCCAACGCCGGGATGAACCAGTTCAAGGACGTTTTCACGGGTCGCGACCGTCGCGACTACGTCCGTGCGGCGACGTCGCAGAAGTGCATGCGCATCTCGGGCAAGCACAACGATCTGGAGATGGTCGGACGCACCCCTCGGCACCACACCTTCTTCGAGATGCTGGGGAACTTCTCCTTTGGAGACTACTTCAAGCAGGATGCGATAGGTTGGGCCTGGGATTTGATGACCACGACCTACAGGTTGCCCGCCGACCGCCTGTGGGTGTCGGTCTTCGGGGGGTCGGACGTCGCCCCGGCCGACGAGGAAGCGTTCGCGATCTGGAACGACGAGATCGGGGTTCCGCGCGATCGGATCCTGCGGCTCGACGAGAAGGACAATTTCTGGAGGATGGGCGAGACGGGCCCCTGCGGGCCGTCGAGCGAGCTGCACTACGACCTCGGCGAGGATCTCACCTCGGTGGACGGCGAGTGCAACCCGGCCACCGACGAGCGCCGCTTCATCGAGGTCTGGAACCTCGTCTTCATGCAGTTCGACCAGCGCGCGGACGGTGCGACCGTCGAGCTTCCCAAGCCGAGCATCGACACCGGCATGGGGCTCGAGCGGATCACGGCGGTGCTCCAGGGTGTCCGCAGCAACTACGAGACCGACCTGTTCGTTCCGATCCTGGACGCTGCCGCCCGCCGCGCCGGCTGCCGCGTCGGCGAAAACGACCACAGCGACTTTTCGCTGCGTGTGATCGCCGACCACGCGCGCGCCCTCTGCTTTCTCGTCGCCGACGGTGTCGTGCCCTCCAACGACAAGCGCGGCTACGCGCTCCGGAGGGTGTTACGGCGGGCGATCCGGCACGGCCGTCGGCTCGGGATCGAGGACCCGTTTCTGCAGGACGTCACCCCCGCCGTGATCGACGATCTCGGCGAAATCTACCCCGAGCTCGTCGCGGCGCGCGAAGCGATTCTCGAGGTCGGGCGGCGCGAGGAGGAACGCTTCGCCGAGACGATCACGACGGGTCTCCAACTGCTCGAGGAGGCGTTCGCCGACGCTCCCGAGGAGGGCGGCACGCCGGTCCTGCCCGGGACCGAGCTGTTCCGGCTATACGACACGTTCGGATTGCCGCTCGACCTCGCGCGCGACATCGCCGAGGAGCGCGGCGTGCGGCTCGACGAGGAGGGCTTCGAGGCCGAGATGGCCAAGCAACGCTCCCGCGCTCAGGCTTCGTGGAAGGGTGCCGCCAAGCGCGACGCCTCCGGCGCGTTCGCGGACCTTGCCGGCAAGGTCCGTACCTCGTTCGAGGGTTACGAAGCGACCATTCTCGAGGACGCCCCGATAGTCGCCCTGCTCCGCGAGGGATCGCCGGTCGACGCGCTGAACGAGGGCGAGGAAGCGGAGGTCGTTCTCGCGGCCACGCCGTTCTACGCCGAGTCGGGCGGGCAGGTCGGCGACACCGGATTCCTCGTCGGCGACTCGGGGCGCGCCCGGGTGATCGATACGCAGCGCCCGGCCGATGGGATCATTGCGCACCGTGTCGTGGTCGAGTCCGGCCGCCTGGCCGCCGGTGACGACGTGACGGCCGAGGTCGATGTCGCGCGTCGCGACGCCATCCGACGGAATCACACCGCGACCCATCTGCTCCACGCGGCCCTTCGCGAGGTCCTGGGGACCCACGTCAAGCAGGCCGGGTCGCTGGTCGCCCCCGACCGTCTCCGGTTCGATTTCAGCCATTTTGCGGCACTTTCCGACCGCGCCGTGGCGGATATCGAGACGCTGGCCAACCGCCGCGTCCTGGACGATATTGCACTCCAGGAGGAGAGGATGCCTCTCGACGAGGCCCTCCGGAACGGCGCCATGGCGTTGTTCGGCGAGAAGTACGGGGACGAGGTTCGCGTGGTGACGATCGGGGATTTTTCCAAGGAGCTTTGCGGTGGGACCCACTGCGAGCGGACGGGTGAGATCGGTCTGCTGAAGCTGACGACCGAGCGCGGGATCTCCTCGGGCACGCGCCGGGTCGAGGCCGTCAGCGGCGAAGGCTCGCTCGGACGGTTTCGCGAGGAGCACGGTCTGATCAAGGCGCTCGAGGAGAGACTGTCGGTTCCCCGGGAGGAAGTGCTCTCCGAGTTCGAGCGGCGCATGGACCAGATCAAAGAGCTGCAAAAACAGCTCGAGGGTCAGCGGGTCGGCTCGGTGCGCGCGTCGCTGAATCGCAAGGCCGAGAATCCCGAGCGCGCCGGCGGCACCAAGGTCCTGACCCATCGCGTGGACGGTCTCAAGAAACAGGACGTTCGCGTGCTGGCGGACAACATGCGCAACAAGCTCGGCTCGGGCGTGGTCGTTCTGGGTCGGGCCGAGGGCGACAAGGTTTCTCTTCTCGTCGCCGTCACGAAGGACCTCGAGGACCGCGTTCCGGCCGGGGAGATCGTTCGCGAGCTCGCCGAGATGGTCGGCGGGCGTGGAGGAGGCCGCAAGGACCTCGCCGAGGCCGGCGGACGCGACGCCTCGCGCCTGGACGAGGCTCTCGAGACCGCGGTTGGGCTCGTGGCCAAACGCGTGGGGGCGAGCGCGTGAACGGGCGATTCGCCATCGCGACATTGCTCGTCGTCGCGGCGTGCACGGGCTCGCACGGAGAGGAGCTGCTGTACTACGTCGACAGCGGCGAGGTCGTGATCACCAACACCCCGAGCCGGCCCGACGTCAAGATCGTTCCCGGTTTTGAGGAGCGCGTGCGTGCGGTTCGAGGAAAGCTGCCGCCGAGCCGGTACGACGTCATCATCGAGCACGTCTCGGGACAAGTGGGCGTCGACGCCGACCTGATCAAGGCCGTTGCGTATGTCGAGTCGGCGCTCGATCCTTCGGCGGTGTCGCCCAAGGGCGCCATGGGGCTCATGCAGTTGATGCCCGCGACCGCCGAGAGCTACGGTGTGGAAAACCCGTTCGATCCCCACGAGAACCTCCTGGCCGGCGCGCGGCACCTCCAGGTCCTGCTCGACGAGTTCGGGGGGGGATCTGACCCTGGCGCTGGCGGCATACAACGCCGGCTCGGGGGCGGTCTACCGCTACCAGGGTGTTCCGGCGTACGCCGAGACCCAGGCCTATGTCAAGAAGGTCCACAGCAAGCTCCGGCGCGGCGAGCGCCGCAGCGACGCCGCCGCCGAGGTCGGTCCGGGGGATCCGATCGCGGTGCGCGTCCTCTCCGACGGGACGGTCGAGTACTCCAACTAGGACCGGCCCGGACCCCTCCTAGCGCACACGCTTCAACGCAGCTTTGAGATCGAGCGCGCCGGTCCCCGAGTCGACGTCGGACCCGGGCGGGGGCAGGTCCCGTGCCGTCTCGACGAGGATGCGCTCGAGCTCCCACGGGCTCAGCTCCGGGTTGGCCTCGAGCAGAAGCGCGGCGCCACCCCCGAGCACCGCCGCCGCAAGGGAGGTGCCCGTTCCGGTGCGATACGACGACCGGCTTCCGAGCGCCGCGTGGGGAAGCGCGTCTCCGGGGGCTCCGAGGCTCGGAAACGCCGGGCTCCCGCACGGGCTCGGGCCGCGTGACGACCGCGGGTGCACCACCCCGTCGGGCATGAGCGCGGCGACCGAGAAGACGGGCGCGCCGTCAGGAAAGGTGCCCGTCAGGATCCCGGGGGTCTCCCCGGTGTGGCCGCCGTCACCGAAGTTGCCCGCGGGGAAGACCACGAAGATCTCGGCGGCCTTCCAGGCGTTGATCAACGGCAGATCGAACCCGAGGCAACCTTCCTCCTCATGCGACCACGCATTGATCAGCACGTCGGGTCGCGCGACGCGCAACACCCAGTCCGCTGCCAAGGACATGCGCCATCGCGAGTAGTAGTTGCGCCAGTTGCCGAGCGCCGCCGCCCATCTCGCTCCGGGGGCGAGCCCGACGACGTGGCCGCCGACGTTCGACCCCACGGCCAGCGACAACACGGCGGTCCCATGGCCGTCGTTGTCGTACGGCTGCGTGCTTCCGGTGCGGGGATCGAACCATCCGCGTTCGCCGGGGAGCCGCCGTCCGCGCAGCTGATCGTGGTCGTCAAAGGCGCCGGTATCGATGGTGGCCACAACCACGCCGTCGCCGCTCAGGCCACGCTCCCAGAGAAACTCGGCGCCTGTCTCGCGTATCGCCCAGCTCGGAAACGACGCCTCGTGTCCGGAGGCCAGCCCGACGCCCCGACCGGCCTCTTCGGACGGGGCCGAGGTCCACTCGCGCCACACCCGCGCGACGTCTCCCAGCCCGGCTAGCTCGATCACGCCTGCACCCGAGCCCTCGACGAGGAGACGGTTGACGATCGCGACGTAGCGGACCTCGTCTAGCACCCCATCGGCGATCAGACGATCGACCGCGGGGCGAACCCGGGCTTGCTGGCGCTCCGCGACGCGCTCGAGCGCCGCGATGACCGCGGCCCGACGCGCCTTCTTGGTACGCACCTCGGAGGCCAGCTCGTAGCGGAGCGCATGGAGATCGAGCTGCTCGCTGAGATCGACCAGCACCCGGACCCTTTGACCGGGGGCCGCCCGAAGCTCGTCGAGGAAGACGACGTCGAACTTGTCGGCGAGATCCACGGTCGTGCCGTCGGCGAAGCCGCCGTGGTCGACGACGTCGGCGAACGGCGGTCGGGCGCACGCCGCGAGCGCGACCACTGCCAGCACGACGAGCGTCCCGAACTCACGCATCGCGAGCCCACTATACCCGCGAAGAACCTGTGTTCCAGATCGGCCGGGAGCCGGGATCAGCCCGAGGAGGGCCCCGCGTCGAGCCCACCGCTGTGGTTCAGCTCGCGTTGCACCTCGCGCGGCGAGGCGTGCTTGAGCTTGACGAAGTTGCGATAGAAGTCACGGTAGTTCTGATACCCGACGAGGTACGCGATCTCGGAGATGCTGCGCTCGCCAGCCCCCAGCAGCGTCATCGCGTGCTTCAGACGGACGTGATGAAGATAGGTCGTGAGATTGACCCCGGTCGTTCTCTTGAAGATTCTCGAGAGATAGTTGGGCGAGACGTTCAGACGCGAGGCGACCGTCGATAGTGAGATCCGGCGATGGTAGTTCTCGCGAATGAAGGCCTGCGCGCGTTCGACCATCGAGCCCTGGGGAGTGGCGCCGGGATGGAACGACAGCAGGGCATCGAGCGCGCCGAGAAAGTCGAGACGCGCCTGCTTAGGGTCGTCGACGCGCGCGAACATCTCCACCAGCATCGCGCGGTAGCGATCGCAGGCCGCGCGATCGCCCGGCGCACGGTGGATCCAGCGGTTGATCCTCTGCAGGATGTCGAGCAAGAGCAGCGCGACCTCGCGTCCGCCGCCGCCGTTCAGCTCGAGCGAGTCGACGAGCCGGCCGAGGGCTCTCCGGCAACCGACGAGATCGAGATCGGCGAGCGCTCGAAAGGCGCGGCTTTCGAGGGACGCGTCGAACGAGATGCGGCGCAGAAGCGTCGATCGCGCAGCCTCCGGAGTTAGCCGGGCCTCGGACAACACCGTCCTCCGTTTTTCGAAACACGAGTTGGCGGGAACGCCCTGAGTGTACGGGGAGGTTCGGGGAGCGTCAAGCGGACGCTGCGTCCGCAGAACTTTGCACGATCGAAGGGTCGGTGGCGGCATCGTCGGTCCGGAAATAATGGCTGCAACCGTCGCGGTCGTTCGCCGGAAACCCTTGCCCCGCGCGGGCCGCCGCCGACCTCGGTCACAGTTCTGGTTGACAATTAGGCCATTTTCGAATAAACACGGTGTGCTGGCGGGGAGTTTCCCCGGTGGCTCCGGGAGGGGGGTATATGAGCCGGGCGAGAATC
>JBFJTV010000166.1:0-6393 GCA_041625075.1 Candidatus Polarisedimenticolaceae bacterium
CCGACGCGCTCGAGCCCGTCACGGTCGGTGCCCCACGAGCCCTCATTGCCGACCGTGTCGTTCGCAACCACGACAAACCACAGCCAACCCTCGGGATCCGTGCTCGGATCGGGGGATCCCGACCACACGAACGGCGAGGACGTCCCGATCCCGCAGCGGCTCCCCGACAGACCGAACACGCCACCGGCATCCAAGGGCAGCTGTGAGCCTCCTCCGTAGAGAATCTGATAGTCCTGCACACCACCACACGTCGTCGAATCCCACGAGAACGACAGCTCGACGCCCGCGGGGTCGAGCTTCCCGAGAATCAGCGGCGCCGTCGCCATCGCGCCGGACGGGACGCCGGGAGGTGCGGCGGGCTGTGAAATCCCGTCATTCTGCATCAGGATCAACTCGTCGGCGATCTCATCGATCAAACCGAGATCGAGATCGCGATCGTTGTCGAGATCGAGCGCGAGCGAGCACGAAGACGCCGACGTCGCCGGGAACTCCTGAGCGAACGCAAATACGCCGGTCCCGTCGTTCTCGTACAGCCGCCAGTTTCCGTTATAGCTCGAGGTCATCCAGTCGAGGTCACCGTCACCGTCAAAATCACCGAGGTCGGAGGCCAGGACAAACGGGTCGGTGGCGTAGACCTGGGGTGGGTCGAGTTGCCCCGTGCCGTCACCGATCAGGATCGCGCCGTTGTTGTCGAAGCTGTTGATCCCGGCGACATCCTCGTGACCGTCTCCATCGACGTCACCGCACACCAGCATCCAGACCTGGCCCCCGGCGGACTGCGAGCCCAGAAGCTCGAAGGTGCCATCGCCGCGGCCGCCGAGAATATTGATGAGCTGGGCGTCCCGCGCACCCACCACCAGATCGAGAATCCCGTCCTCGTTCATGTCCGCCGCGGCGAGCGCCCACGGCCCCGTTACACCGGCCTTGAAGAAGATCGGAGCGCCGAAGACACCGTTTCCGTCGTTGATCATCAATGTCATGTTCAGCGCGCCCGATCCCGACCCCGAATTGGTGTTGACGACATCGGTGTCGCCGTCGCCGTCGACGTCGAGCACGGCGATGCCCCGAGGCGCGTCGCCGACGGCAATCGACTGCTGCGGTCCAAAGGTCCCGTCGCCGTTGCCCAGAAGGATCGATACGGTATCCGCATCGATGTTGGCCACACAGACGTCGACGGTTCCGTCGCCGTTGAAGTCCGAGGGCTCCGACGGGCTCGCACGATCGCCGACCGGAAAGGTCGGCTGGATGAAGTCGAACAGCATTCCGGTGCCGTCGGCGCGATTCATGAAAACGCGGAGATCGGCCGTGATCTCGTTGACGATCGTGATGTCGAGCCAGCGGTCGCCGTCGAGATCCGACGCGATCCCGCCGTAGGCCTGGCTTGGCTGCGATGGGAGGACCCTGGTGCTCAACCGGCCGATCTCGCTGAAGCTCACCGTGGCGGCGCGCGATCTCGTCCAGAACTGAAACGAGTGCCCACCGGCGCGCAACGTCGAGCCGTCGGTGCCCTGGATGTCCTGGGAGAGGACCACCGTGACGTTCTCTCCCGCCGAAAAGGAACGATCGGGTTCGATTGTCAGCGTACGCCCGTCGGCGGAAATCACGTAGTCTCCATTGACCGCACCGCTCCAGCGTCCAAAAACCTTCACCCTGTCGGGCTGGATCGATCCGGCGAGGACGGGGCGGTCGAAGTGGATCACGACGGGCGTATTCACCGACGCCGTCAGCGTTCGAGCGGTGGGTTCGACGGCGACGATTTCGAGGTCGGCCCCGCCGGCGAACAGCCCGACGGAGCACAGCGACGACATCACGAAGACGGCAATCCGGCTCGATCGGCCCAAGGCGGAGTCCCCCCAATGAATTCACCCATTATCGCAGGCTTTCCGGCAATTGCCGAATAGACAGCATCGATCGAGAACCCGTATTGACCCATGTCCCGTCTTGTCGATAGGCTTCGGGCAGTCGTCCGTTTCTCGACAAACGACGAATCGAACAGAAATCGGGTAAGGAGGCCGCCATGTCGAAATTCCTCGCCGTCCTGCTTGTCTTTTCGCTACAGCCCGCGGCTCTCGCGGGCGAGGAAGGAGATGACGTCGCGCCGCTCGACGCCTGGCGTCAGGTGCAGGAAGCATGCCGCGCGGCGGTCAACGAGCCCGAGACGGAAGAGCGGATCATCCAGTGCGAGAAGTTCCTCAAGGAACACGGCGACCACGAGGACAAGAAGCCTCTCCTCAAGGCCCTGATCGACGCCTATCTCGAAACGGACGACTTCAAGCCCGAGCGAGTCGGCGAGCTCGTTGTCATGCTCGCGTCGCTCGACGACAGCTCGTACTCCGAACCTGCCAGCCTGGTCAGGACCTACCATCTAAAACACGGGCTTCCGCTCGACAGCGCCGATACGCTCTTCCAGATGAGCGCCGAGCGCATCGAACGCGAGCGCGGGAAGCTCGATGACATCGAGGATGAGAAGCGACGGGAGTCGACGAAGAGCCGTTACGAGTATTGGGAGAATCGCGCCCTCACGCTCGAAGGCATGCTGCTTCTCGAGCACGGGGACGTCGAGGGCGCGATGACCGTGCTCCAGAAGGCGGAGTCCAACATGGCGGACTTTCCCCACGGGATCGTCGTGCGGGACGCACAAGGCAACGAGGTTCGGGTCTTGTCGACCGGTCTTCTGGACGAGCTCCATCTCGGTCTTGCCTCGGCAAACGCACGCGCGGGGAACACCGAGACGGCCCAGTCGTACTTCGAGAGCATCCTCGGCTTCTTCGACGACAAAAAGCTCGAGGCGATGTCCGAAAAGCTGCGGGCGGAGTTGGGAGTTCCGGCGCCGGAAGGCCTCGAGATCAGCGCTCCCGCCGTTCCGGCGCACGAGTTCACGCTCGAGGATCTCGAAGGAAACAAGGTCAGCCTCGCGGACTACCGCGGCAAGGTGGTCTTGGTCAACTTCTGGGCGACGTGGTGCGGTCCGTGCCGTCTCGAGATGCCGATCCTGCAGCGATTCGAGAAGACCCATGCCGACAAGGGTGTCGTCGTACTCGCCGTCAGCACCGATCGATTCGAGGACCGCTCGCAGATCAAGCCGTTTCTCACGAAGAACAACTTCGACTTCAAGGTCCTTCTCGCGGAAGATGAGCAGCTCACGGGCTATAACAAAGAGGCGATCCCGTCGCTATACGTCGTCGATCGCGAGGGGCTGATCGCGCTCGCCAGAACCGGATACGATCCCGATATGAAGGAGAAGCTCGAGGGCCAGATCCTCGGGATCATCAATGGCGAGCCGAACCGCGGGCGGCCTCTGGTGACCGTCGAGAAGTCACCGTCGGATTTCGGTGTGCTGTGGATGGAGCCGGTCGAGGGCTCCCTGTCGGCGCTGACGATCGCCTCCCCGCTGGGAGATCAGGAAGGGGAGGTTGCCGCGGTGGGTCGGCCCGGGCTGATGCGGTGGTCCGCGAGCGGCGAGCACATCGCCAACGCGCCGCTTCAGGGACGCGCGCGAGAGCTGGTCGCCGCGGACCTCGACGGCAATGGAAAACGGGAGTGGATCCTCACGGGTTGGAGCGACGTCAAGGTTCTCGACAGCACCGGCGAGCTGTACTGGAGCCACGAGCCGGGGGCGCGGGGTCTGGAGTTGACGACGGTACGCGACCTCGACGGTGACGGTCTCATGGAGATCGTCATCAAAGGCCAGAACCGCATCACGGCGCTCCGATTCGTCCCCGATCCTCTCTGGGACAACCCGGACGTCCCTGAGCTCCAGGCCGTCCGGTACGATCCGGCCGGGACGCTGGTCGCACAGATCGACGACCGCCTCCACGTCCTCAACGCCGCAGGGGCCGCCTCCGAAGAGGCTCTCGAGGTTCGGGGCGGTTTCACGCACTCGGGCAGGATCGCTCTCGGTGAGTCCCGCTGGCTCGACTTCTTTGCGGGGCAATGGGACCGTGCGCCGATGCTCGACCACGACATCGACGGCGACGGCCGTAACGACGTCGTGATCGCCACGTGGGGAGGGATCGAGGCCTACGATATCGATGGCACACCCATCCTGAGAATCAAGGGTGAGGATACGAGCTTCGACGTCGCCATCGGCGACCTCGATGGCCGACCCGGCGACGAGATCGTGCTTTCCGTCCGGCACTACGGGCTGATCGCTCTCGGCCGGAAGGCGGTACCCGCCGACCAGGTCGCGCAACGTTGAGCGGCCGACGATTCTGCTAGGGTCTGAACAGATAGCTGAACTTCACGAAGAACTGCCGGGCGTCAAGATTGAGATCGCCGGGTGTCGGTAAGACGACGGGCCCGCCTCCGGGGAACAACAGCGCCTGATCCTGGTACCGCTCGGTGTAGCCGACATAGACCGCCGTCCACGGGTTGATCAGGTAGGTGAAGAGAACGTCACCGAAGACGTTCTCACCGTCCTCGAGACGGGTCCGGCTCGGGTTCGCATTGACGGTTTCGCGCTCGACGATCAAGCGTAACGTCAGCCGTCGTGTGAACTGGTAGGACCAGCGCATTCTCGCGATCTCGTTCTCGAAGATCCGCTCGCCGCCGTCCTTCTCGTCAAGCCGCGTCAGCAAGTACAGGATGTCGCCACGAAGACGCCGGGTCGGTCGAACGGTGAGATCGATATCAAAGCCGGTCTGCTCGGCCTGGGTGGGAAGCTCACCCACCGGCGGGACGACGTTGATGACCTCTCCGATGTTCCACCGGATCCCGGTGTTGAACGCGTTGACCGGCCGCGTGTTGAACGTCAGGGCGAACGCGTCGCGGTCAAAGTCGATTTCCTCGGTCAGACCCGGAAGATCCTGAGGCCGAAGCCGCTCGTTGCCCGTGGCGAGCGTGAAGGAGAAGTTCGTCTGACGCCTGAAGCTCCACTGCATTCCCGGACGAACCACGCGGTCGAGCCGCGTGCCGTCGTGATCCCAGATCCACTGGTAATAAAGCGAGGGGCCCCAGGAGATCAACCGCGGACCCTCCGGCCACAAGCGATAGTTCACCTGCTGGTGGAAGTCCCGGATGTCGATGCGCGGAACGAACCCGAGCAGGCTCACGAACTCCGGGTCGAACTCCTGATATTGGATGTGTGTGTTGAACACGCGGTTGTCCCGATCGAACTGGATCGTAAACCCGGGTCCGGAAAGGGACTCACCGTTCGCCCTTCGGGTCGATGTCGAGATGGCCTGAAACTGAGTCGTCCACGTATCCGAGAGCCGGAAACGACCGTCCACGGCAGCCACGCGGTTGTAAGAGTCGGCAAGCTCGTAGTCGCTGAAGAACATGCCGACGGTCGATTGCTCGAAGACATCGCGGTCGACCCGGACGATTCCGACACCGGCCCTCTTTCCGGCGAGCGGGCTTCCCGGCGGGGCGATTTCGCCCGGGGCCTCGTCGTTGATCAGTAGCGACCCGATCGCGTACTTGCCGACCTTTCCGGTCAGACGAGCACCGGCCTGGGGATCGATGATCCGCCGGGTGAACAGCAGGTTGACCGGTGTCGTGAAGTAGTTCTCGTTCTCCAGGAAGAACGGACGGGTTTCCGGAAAGAAGACCTCGAATCGCTGATTGACCGTCACCTGCGGCGTGTCGGATTCCACCTGGCTGAAGTCGGGGTTGATCGTGACGTCGAGGACCAGCGCGTCCTTGAAAACGAACTTCGAATCGAGACCGATCTCGATGTCGGCACTGTCGCTGACAAAACGAGGGTTGGCGGGATCGTCGTCGAGGAACCGAAACGATCTTCCGGTGACGTAGGGAATGTACTGGTCGTTGCGACCCGGCGAGATGTCCGAGAGGCCGTCCATCGTCGCGGCCTGCTGCAGCCGCCCCGAGACGCGGCTCGAGACCCTCGGCCAGAACGACGACTCGTCGTTTCTCGGGATATCTCGAACCAGAATCAAACCCCACGTCTGTTCCTCGTCGTCACTGAACCGCAAACTCTTGAAAGGGATCGCGATCCGAACGACGTAGCCGCGGTCGGTGAGCCGTCCTTCGGAGTCCCACACCGTGTCGAAAGAGAAGTCGAACCCCTGACCCTCGGTCCACAACGCATCCGACTGGATGCCGAAGGGGTTGCAGATGAACGCGTACGCCCGGCGCTCGTCGTTGAACGTGTCAAGCATGATCTCGACGATATCGTCGGGGAAGAAGTTCTCGCGACGGGTCCAGTTCGCGCGGATTCCCGCCGGGTAGTCGTCGAACGCGACAAAGACCGCGTAGATCTTCTCGTGATCGTAACCCAGGTAGATCTCGGTATGCTGGCTCGCCGGCTCGCCGTCTTCCGGATCGCGCTGGATCAACCCCTCGATCATCAGCATCTGTTGTGCGACGTCGCCCTCGGCGCGCATGTCGAGAAACGCGTCGATCGTGGGGGTGCCGTCAAGACGGGGAATCGTC
>JBFJTV010000167.1:0-6377 GCA_041625075.1 Candidatus Polarisedimenticolaceae bacterium
GACCGCCCACCGCAGCGCGTCAGGATGACGAGCCCGAGCGCCGGAACCTTGATGACCAGCCAGAACAGGATCATCATCGCGAGCGCGGTCAGAAGGCCGACAAATCCGAAGAAGGCCGGCAGCACCAGAAGTAGCGCCCACGGGAGAAAGCCGAGGAGGATCGCACCCAGCAGGGACATCTCTCTGTTGAGCCCGCGACCCATGCGTACGCCGATGAAGTGGAGCAGGCCCGCGATCCCCAGGGTCTTCAGAACGAACTCGATCAGCCCGAGGATCGGGATCACCGGGATGCCGATCACCGAGGTGAGCAGGATGAAGTAGATCGTCGGCATGACCAGAATCAAGACCAGGTAGCCGAGAAGACCCGCGAGATAGGCCGCGGGAAGGCTGTGTTCGGCTTCCTCGCTGATGACCCGGATGCGATCGGGCACGAACGCGACAAGGATCAGGACGACGACGAACAGCACGAGAATCGAAAGCAGCCGTCCCCATGCCAGCAGGGCCGCCAGGATCGGAAACGGTCCGCCCACCTTGAAGGGCGCCTTGATGGGGATCGGGATGTTCACCTGTCCCGATCCGAACTGCGCGCCCTGGTCGTCGAGGTCCCCGAGGACGTTGACGAACTCCCGTTCGATCTCCGATCCCGGCCCGAGCGTCACATCGGACAGCACCGCGGTCATCTCGCGGCCGACCTTACCCGACAGCACGACCGAGCCCCCGACCACGACCAGCTCACGCTCGACCTCGCCCTCGATCACGGCGTCGCAGAAGATGCACACCGCGGCTCGAACGACCTCGCCCGGCTTGATGTGCATATCCGTGAAGATCGAGACCTGCTCGCCCAGATAGCGCCGCTCAGGGACGGCCGTGGCCTCGGGGGCGGGCGCCGCCTCGGCGGAGTCCTCGTCGACCGCCGTTGCTTCGGTCTGGGGCTCCGTCTCAGACTCGGTCTCTTGCGCGCGCAAGTCGAGCGCCGGCCCAAACACAGCGAGTCCCGTCAACAACAACAGTGTCGTCCACCGCATCATCCATGCTCCTTTCGAGCCAGCGCGGGAAAGAGCCGCAGATCCCTTCCGATCACGTACATCGTCACGGCGAGCATGATCGCCAGCGCGAGCATCATCACGAACCGAGCCACGGGTTGTATCTTGAGCAGCAACATGCTGGCCACCTCGATCAGCTCCAGCGCCGCCCGCCCAACGGCCTTGACGGCGACGGCCACCAGCATGAAGGGTTGCGCCAGCGCCGACGCGGCCGCCGGAACCCCGTCGGTGAAGTGCCCGAGATCGGGCAGGTCCTTCGGGACGAACATCAAGATGCCGGCGCCCATGATGGCGACCGTGAGCGCCAGCGCGTAAGCCCATACACACGCCCACGCGAGCTGCCTCGCGGGCACCGCCCGGCGATCGACCGCACCCAGACCGCCGATCTCGCGAAGGACGTTTCGTGCGACATCGACCCGCACGGGGGCCGCGTGGGCGAGCCGCGCGAGCTCGCGGTCGAGGACGTCGTCCGTCCTGATCTCGGCGGCACACGCGTCGCACGACGCGAGGTGTTCGCGCAGTCTCGATCCCGCGGCGTCGGACAGCAGACCGAGCCGGTGATCGAGCATCGCCCTTCTCGCCCTTCGACAGCGCACTTCAGTCTCCGAAGTATTCCGGATGTCGCCGCACGAGTATTCTCTTCAGCGCCTGGCGACCGCGCATCAACCGTGTCTTCGCCGTCCCCGTCGGGATCGCCAGGATCTTCGCCGCCTCCTCGATCTTCCTTCCCTCGACGTAGACGACGAAGATGACGTCCTTGTAGCGCGGGTCGAGCTCGTCGAGCGCCTCGCGGAGCAGCCGCGCCCGTTCGGTCTCCTCGACGCGATCGTCGGCTCGGGGTGCGTCGTCGGCGAGTTGCTCGGGCATCTCGGTGCGGCCGTGCTCCTTCCTGGCCCGCCGCCCGCGGTCGAGCACGTGGTTGACCGCGAGCCGGTAGAGCCAGGTGGAGAAGGCGTGCTCCGGTCTGTACTGGTGCAGGTTGCGGTACACCTTGATGAACACCTCGCTCACGACGTCCTCAATCTCTCCGCGGGGGGCCCCGTATCGCCAGGCCACTCCCGCCACCAGGTTCTGGTAGCGTGTGACGAGATCGCCGAATGCCTCCTGAGAGCCACCAAGGACCGCCTCGACGTCGCGGTGGTCCTGGTCCGGCTGATCCGCCATCCCCGCTCCCGTCACCCGTGTGAAACGCGGGTCCGCCACCCCGGTTCCAGGATTTTGAACCTTTCCAATGGTGGTTGGAAGGGGGCCGGGAGGCCAAAAACCCGCGAAACTCCGGGCTGACGGGCTAGTATAGGGAGTGGCACGGTCCACGTCGCGGCAAAAAAACGACGACCTCGCAGGAGTGCGACATGAGTCTCGAGAAGGGCCTCTCCGACCGGGGTCCCGGTTTCCGGCTCGATCCGGGACAACTCCGCTGGCGCTGTGACTCCGAGATCTTCGGGTTCGAGTCGACCGCCGAGATCGGGGAGTGTCCGATCACGATCATCGGCCAGCCGCGTGCGATGGACGCGTTGCGGCTCGGTCTCGACATCCGCAGCGAGGGTTACAACATCTTCGTCGCCGGGGAGGTCGGGACCGGTCGTTCCACCGCGGTGGGTGAGGTCATGGCCGCGATGGAGAAGGACGACTTCATCCCCGAGGACCTCGCCTACGTCCACAACTTCAAGGACCGTGACCGCCCGAGACTGCTCGCCTTTCCCGCGGGGCGCGGTCGCGCGTTCGCCGCCGCGATGAAGGAGCTGGTCGCGGGCCTCCAGAAGAGCCTCCACGAGCTGTTCGAGTCGGACGCCTACCGCGAGCGCCGCGCCAAGGTCGTCGAACAGGCCCAGGAGGGTCACAAGGCCCGGCTCAAGGGATTCGAAACGCAGGTCCAGGAGGAGGGCTTTACGCTCGTCCAGGTGCAGATGGGCCCGATGGTGCGCCCGGGTCTCATGCCCGTCGTCGCAGGCAACCCCGTCGAGATGGACCAGCTCGAGAACCTCGCGAAGGAAGGCAAGTTCGACAAGGCCGAGCTCGAGAGAATCAAGACGAAGCACAGCGAGCTCTCGGGCCGTCTCGGAGCGTTGTTCAAGGACCTTCGAGACGTGGAGCGTGGGTTGCGCGACCGACTCGAAGCGCTCGACCGCGGTCTCGCCGAGCCGCTCGTCGGGGGACTGGTCGATGAGGTCCGCGAAGTGTTCGACACCCAGGCGGTCCGTGACTATCTCGCGGAGGTCGCCGAGGATCTGCTCGACCGCCTGGATCGCTTCCGCGAGCTGGCGGAGGGCGATATCGACCGCGACAAGATCGCGGCCGCGAAGCACGACCTGACCCTGCCGTACACCGTGAACGTGCTCGTCGACAACGCGACGACCAAGGGCCGGCCGATCATCTGGGAGTCCTCGCCGAGCTACCGTAACCTGTTCGGCACCACCGAGAGGGTGCAGGATCCGACCGGGCAATGGCGCACCGACCATACACGGATCAAGTCCGGCAGCTTCCCGCGGGCCAACGGCGGCATTCTCGTCCTGGACGCGCTGGACCTTTTGGTCGAGCCGGGTGTGTGGCCCACGCTCAAACGAACGCTGCGAACCGGCGAGCTCGAGATCCACTCGTTCGACCCGCTGAGCTTTTTTGCAAGCGTCGCTCTCGCCCCCGAGCCCGTCCCGCTCGACGTCAAGGTCGTTCTGATCGGCACCCGGCAGATCTACCAGTTGTTGTACGCGCTCGACGAGGACTTCAAGAAGATCTTCAAGGTCAAGGCCGACTTCGCGTTGTGGACGCCGCTGAGCGAAGACGAGCTCGCGAATTACGCCTGCTTTGTCCACAAGAAGTGCGAGGACGAGTCGCTCGCGCCGTTCCATCGTGATGCGGTCGCCGGGGTCGTCGAGGAGGGCGTGCGGATCGCGGGGCGCCAAAAGAAGCTGACGACGCGGTTCAAGGAGATCGCCGAGGTGATTCGTGAAGCCGGTTACTGGGCGCGTCGCGACGGCGCCGAGCGGGTCGAGGTGCGACATGTCGACGAGGCGCTCAAGCAACGCCGCCGCCGGCTCGACCTCATCGAGGAGGTGCTTCGCGAGCGCATCGCGGACGGGATCCTGCTGCTCGATCTCGAGGGCGAGGAGACCGGACAGGTCAACGGTCTCGCGGTTCTCGACGTCGGGGACTACAGCTTCGGACAGCCGACCCGGATCACCGCGGTG
Source organism: Candidatus Polarisedimenticolaceae bacterium (assembly GCA_041625075.1). GTDB lineage: Bacteria > Acidobacteriota > Polarisedimenticolia > Polarisedimenticolales > Polarisedimenticolaceae > JBFJTV01. The sequence goes on from JBFJTV010000167.1 coordinate 4,229, forward strand.
ACCGCGATGGGCCGGACCGGGATCCTGGACATCGAGCGTGAGAGCGAGATGTCGGGTGCCATCCACACCAAGGGCGTTCTGATCCTCGCAGGCTTTCTGCGCGATCGGTTTGCGCAGGACAAGCCCCTCGCGCTGTCGGCCAGTCTCGCCTTCGAGCAGAGCTACGGCCTCGTCGAGGGTGACTCCGCCTCGTCGGCCGAGCTCTACGCGCTGTTGTCCAGCCTGGCCGAGGTGCCGATCCATCAGGGCATCGCGGTGACCGGATCGGTCAACCAGAAGGGCGAGGTACAGCCGATCGGCGGCGTCAACCAGAAGATCGAGGGGTACTTCGACCTGTGCACGCTCAAGGGCCTCAAGGGCAACCAGGGCGTGCTGATCCCCGACGGCAACCGCGCGGATCTCATGCTGCGCAAGGACGTGGTCGAGGCGGTCGAGCGCGGCGACTTCTTCGTGTGGGCGGTCGCCACGATCGAGGAGGGGATCGAGATCCTGACCGGGGTCGAGGCCGGCAAGCAGGGGACCGATGGCACCTACCCCTCCGACTCGATCTTCGGCCGCGTCGATGCGAAGCTCCGAGAGCTTGCCGCCGGTGTTCGCGACTTCGGTCCGGCCGACCTCAAGATGTAGCCGTGCGGGACACCGACCCCACCGCGGTCAAACCGCGGAACCTCGCAATCGCCGATCGCGAGCTCGCGGTCGCCTGGGGCGATGGGCACGAGTCGTACATCCCGCTGGGCACGCTCCGGCGGCTTTGCCCCTGCGCGATGTGCACCAACCGCCCGCAGCAGGGAGGCGCCCCGCTCAAGATCGTCGAGGGTCCCCGGCTCGACGACATCACGATCGCGCGTCTCGTTCCCGTGGGCGCCTACGCGGTCCAGATCGTATGGTCCGATGGCCATGACACCGGGATCTACTCTTACGAGTGGCTTCGGTCGCTGTGTCCCTGTTCGGAGTGTGCGAGCGGCTAGTACGCACGCGCGAAATGCACGCGGCGCTTCGACTCGCCACCGCACCGAACGCACTTGCCCGGTTCTTCCCGCTGGTCGAACGCGAGCACCCGGATCGTGGCGCGGGTCTCGTCCTGGATGGTTTGCTCGCACGCGGTGTCGCCACACCAGTGCGCGAGGATGAAACCCCCAGGGTCGTCGAGCTTGCTCTTGAAGTCGTCCCAGGTGTCCACCTCGAAGGTCGCGGCCTCGCGCCTCGCGAGCGCTGCCTCGAAGATCTCACTCTGGATCTCGTCCAGGAGCTCGGGAACGCGGCGCTCGAGCTCGTCGAACGGCACCGGGTTCTTGACGCGGTTCGGCCGCTTGACCGTCATCGCCGAGCCCTTTTCGAGATCCTTGGGGCCGAGCTCGACACGCAGCGGGACGCCCAGCATCTCCCACTCGTTGAATTTGAACCCGGGGCTGACGTTGTCACGATCGTCGAGCTCGACGGTGAGACCGGCCCGTGTGAGAAGGTCCCGAACCTCGCGCGCCTTGGCGAGGATCTCCTCGGCGGGGTCGGAGCCCTTCCAGATCGGCACGATCGCGACCTGCACCGGCGCCAGTCTCGGCGGCAAGACGAGTCCGTTGTCGTCACCGTGCGTCATGACGATGGCTCCGACGAGCCGGGTGGACACACCCCACGACGTGTTCCACCCGAACTCCCAGTCGCCCGCCTCGTTCTGGAACTTGAAGTCGAACGCCCTGGCGAAGTTCTGCCCCAGGAAGTGCGACGTGCCCGCCTGGAGTCCGCGGTTGTCCTGCATCAGCGCCTCGATGGCGTACGTCCGGACCGCGCCGGCGAACTTCTCCTTCTCGGTCTTGAGACCCTTGATGACGGGGACGGCCATGTAGTCCTGCGCGAACGTCGCGTACAGGTCGAGGATCTTGAGGGTCTCTTCCTGCGCCTCGTCCGCCGTCGCGTGCGCGGTGTGGCCCTCTTGCCACAGGAACTCCGTCGTCCGGAGAAAGAGCCGCGTGCGCATTTCCCAACGGACGATGTTGGCCCACTGGTTGAGGAGCAGCGGCAGATCGCGATACGACTGCACCCACTTGGCGAACATGGAGTAGATGATGGTCTCCGAGGTCGGCCGGATGATCAGCTCTTCCTCGAGCTTGCTGGCGGGGTCCGGCACCAACGTCGGCTTGCCGTCCACCACCTC
>JBFJTV010000168.1:0-6355 GCA_041625075.1 Candidatus Polarisedimenticolaceae bacterium
CCTTCTGGCGCGAGAGGAGCTTGCCGGAGGCCTCGTGCGCGCGGCCAGCCGGCACTACCGGTCCGTGTTCTTCGAGCCGTCGGCCCCGTCTTCCTTGGCGCCGCTCTCGGCTTCCTTGATTCCCGTACGAAAGTTGCGGATCCCTTCGCCGAGCGCCCTCGCGAGTCCGGGGATCTTCTTGGCCCCGAACAACAGCACGACGACGAAGACGATCGCCACGATCTCCCAGGTTCCGATGACGGCAAGCGGTATCACGATTGGCTCCAATAGATCCTCGGCATCTAGCCCTTCAGGATCTCTCGTACATTCCCGACCCGGCGTGTCGTTCGCTCGGCGTCCAGCTGTTCGAGCAACGGAATGGCATTTCGGCGGGTCACTCCCGCCAGCTGTTTGAAGGTGGCGACATCAATGGTCTTGGAGGTCTTGGCGTGTTCCACAAGCCGGGCGCGCAGGGACTCGAGCGCCTCGCCATGGAACAGTCTTCCGTCCCGGATGCGAACCAGCGTGCCGCCACTCACGAGCAACTCCGCGATTCTCTCCCCCCGGGTCCCGGCGCGTTCCGACCCGAGAACCTCGGCGACGTCCGGGGGGTCGAGCCCCGCTTCACGGAATCGACGCTCGATCCGTTCCGCCAGAGCACGATCCTCGTCTGACATTACCACCCGGTGAGTGGCAAGCGCTACCCTCTCGCCCTCGGGACGCAAACGCCCCTCCGCCGCCCACCGTTCCAGCCACACCCTCCAGGCCTCCCGTGGCATCTCGCGGCACAGTCGCGAACGCAGTTCCTCCCGCGACATCCCGGGGAGAAGCGGTTCGCCCCGGTGAAAGTCGCCGAGGGCGCTTTCGACCTTCTCCGCGAGCTCATGCATGATCGTCGACGCGAACCAAAGACCCGCCGCCTCGACAGCCTGGCCGTCGTCGACGAGACGGCGGGCATCGAGCTCGGCCTCCCGGTCGGTCATTCCCAGCTCGGACGCCAGGGCCGCAAGCGCGCGTCCGGCGACTCCACCGCGCCGGACCCGCATCAGGATCGCGTCCGTCGAAGCGGCGGAGTGCGAATCGAAGGCCGCCATAACGCCGGTCTTGCGACGCGGCGGACGCGTGTCGATCGCCACACCACCACCGACCGTATCGACGGGTGCGGACCTGCGGATAATGAAGTGATCGCCGGGAAGAACCAACGTCTCCGCCGACAGACGAAGCTCGACGTCGAGCGTGCCGTCCCCGGTCGTCCCGAGCACACGCATGCGTGCGTCGCACTCGCTGGTGCCCTGGTGGAAACGAACGGGACCGCCCTTGCGAAGCTCGTCGGGTGCGTCCGCGAGCAAGCGCACGCGACCGAGAATCCGGCGGGTAGTCTGCAGCACCCCCGCGTGCGTCAGCGCCGCTCCCCGCGGCAACTCGAGGTGGTCGATTCCCTGTACGTTGACCGCCGTGCGCTGCCCGGCTCGTGCCTCGGGGACCTTGTGACGGTGCACCTGCAAGCCGCGGACACGACCACGATGGCCTCCCGGGAGGACCTCGATCTCGTCACCCTCGCGAAGAACGCCCGAGACCAGCGTTCCGGTCACGACGGGACCGAACCCGCGCATCACGAACGAGCGATCGACCGGGAGCCGCGTCACCCCGGTCACGGATCGTTGCGGGACCCGCTCGAAAAGCTCGACAAGCGCGCCGCGGACGGCGTCCAACCCCTCGCCGCTTTTCGCCGACGCGCTCAGGATCAGCGCGTCCTCGAGAAACGACCCGCGGAGGAACTCACGCACTTCGAGCTCGACGACCTGGAGAAGATCGGAGTCGACGGCGTCGCTCTTGGTCAAGACGACAAAGCCGTGACGGAGATCGAGCAGCGAGCAGATCTCGAGATGCTCCCGTGTCTGGGGCCGGACGCCGTCATCCGCCGCCACGACCAGAACGACGGCGTCGATCCCGGTGGCGCCCGCCACCATGTGGCGAACGAAACGCTCGTGTCCGGGAACGTCCACGAACGACAACGCGCGATCCTCGTCGATCTCCAGATCGGCAAAACCCAGCTCGATGGTGATGCCGCGCGCTTTTTCTTCCTTGAGGCGGTCGGGGTCGATCCCCGTGAGGGCCCGCACCAACGAGCTCTTGCCGTGGTCGATGTGTCCGGCAGTCCCGACGGTCAGATGTCTCGGGGTCATGGACGGTTCCGGGCCGCGAGACGAGAGCGCACCGCCCGCCGGAGATCGTCCAGGTCGAAGGGTTTGGCGAGCACGGGAGCGTCAATCCGCTCGGCCAGGGCGCGAGGCTCGGGGCTGACGGTGTCGCCGGTGACGAAAACGAGCCGCCGCGCGAGCTCCGGTATCGCGCCCTCGAGACGCTCGCGAAACTTCTCGTCTGCCATTCCAGGCATCCTGAGATCGAGAACGATCACATCGAAGTCGTGACGGGCGAGAAGCGCGAGCGCCTCCTCGCGATCTCCGGTCTGCTCGACGTCGTGGCCGTCGCCCACGAGCGTCTCCTCGATCAGCCGCGCGACCGCCTCCTCGTCATCGACGACCAGGACCCGACCGCCCCGAGTCGGAGGCGTCGCGAGCGTCGCCGAAGTTTTCTCGGCGGGAGCTCTTGTCCGGCGCCCGGCGGGAAGCTCGATCCGGAACGTCGCGCCCTCGCCTTCCGTGCCCTCCACGCGAATCTTACCGCCGTGCGCGGTCACGATCGAGTGCACCAGCGACAGGCCGAGACCGGTTCCCTGCCCGACGGGCTTGGTGGTGAAGAACGGATCGAAGATCCTCTCGCGGGTTGCCGACGGAATGCCCGGACCGTCATCGCCGACCTCGAGAACGACGCGGTCGTCATCCCGAGGACGGGTCGTGACCGTGATCGTCCCCCCTTCGCCCTTGGCCTCGATGGCGTGCTGGGCGTTGGTCACGAGATTGAGAAGCGCCTGCTGGAGCTGGTGTGGATCACCCTCGACCGCGGCGAGGTCAGGCTCGAGGGTGGAGACCACTCGGATGTTGTCGACGCGAAGCTGATACGCGACCAGCCTCAACGTGGATGTCACGACCTCGTTGAGCGACAGCAGCGTGCTCTCCGGCTCGTGCCGACGCGCAAAGGACAGCAGGTTCTGGACGATCTTCCGGCAGCGTTGCGCTTCCCGATCGATCACCTCGAGCCGCTTGGCCAGCTGGTCGTCGGCGGAGCCCATCCGGGCGAGTTGCGCATACCCGGTAACCGACGCCAGCGGGTTGTTGAGCTCGTGCGCGACGCCCGACATCATCTGTCCGAGGCTCGAGAGCTTCTCGTTCTGCGCGAGCTGCTCGTGCATGCGATGGGTCTCGGTCACGTCGGCGAGGACGATCACCAGCCCTTCCGCGCGACCCCGCTCCCCCACCATCCCCGAGAGCGTGACGCTCAGGATCGTGCCGTCGTCGAGCCGCGCCTCGTGCGGCGTCGACGGCACGCTCGGATCGCGCGCGAGCGACTCGGCGAGCGGGAGGAGGTCGAGATCCCCGACACTCGCGAGCCGTTCGGGGGCCTCCCCTCCTCCGAGCCGCGCGAGCAGCAGGCTCGCGGCCGGGTTGGCCTGCATCACCTTGAGGCGCTGGTCTGTGAGCAGCACCGCCTGCGACATCGAATCGAGGATGGCGCGGAAGCGTCCCCGCTCGGCCTCGCGGACGGTCAGGATCCGATCGAGGTGCAGCGAGAGCTGGTTGGCGGCGCCGTAGGCCAGTCTTCGCGAGGTGTCCCCGGCGGCGCCCCCCAGAAGCACGACAGCGGCCGCCGGACGACCCCGCCGGCGGATGGGAACGACCACCCACTCGTTCTCGCGGATCTCCGAGCGCTTGCCGTGCATCTGGTCGTAATGTTCGAGAAAAACCGTCTCGATCGCACCGACGAAGGGCTCGGATTCCCCGATCTCGCGCGCCGCCCGCCGCACCAGGCGCTCGGCGTCGCTCGGCCGCAGCGGCCTCGCGAGATGGACGCTCGCCTCGGGTCGCGCCCCCGACGTCCACACCGCGGCAACCGCCTCGATGTCGCCTCCCTTGCACAACACGGCCGCGGACTTCTCGAACAGGCCCGCGGCGTCGCGCGCCTCGGCCGCGCTCCGGGCCAGCTCCTGGAGGAGCCTCAGCTCACGGGTCCGCCGGTCGAGCCCTCGCTCCGCCCGCTCCAGCTCGTCGCGCGCCGCCCGCCAGGCCGTCAGCGCTGCGCGTGCCTCTTCGAGCGCGCCGTCCGAAGGTCGGGCCTCGCTCCACAGCACCTCGAGGGTCCACGGGGTGCTGCCGGTGATCCGAAGCTCCTCACGGCGACCGGCCGCCTCCGAACGCGGTTCGTCGAGACCGAGCCGCGCGAGCTCGTCGTCCGTGGGGTCGCGCACGGTCAGGCTCACCGCGGGTCGGCCGCGCGCACCGAGGGACGACGCGACCTCACGCAGGGCGCCGGCGAGCGTCGTTTGCCGAAAGAGCGTCGCCCAGTCCATCTCGACGCCGAGTCTACCAGACGCACCTGTGCCCCCCACCGCGTCACGGCGGCGCGGGGCACGTATGAAAAGCTGTCAGTGGTTGATGCGGCTTCCCTTGGAGACCCGGCTGGCGGGGAACGGTCGCTTGGGGGGTGACTTGATCATCCGCTTGCGGGCGAACAACTTTCTCAGGCGCGTCTTCGCCTGACACTCGATCTGTCGCACGCGCTCGCGACTGATGCCCATCTTCTCGCCGATCTCCTTGAGGGTCAGCGGCGGTCCACCGGCGAGACCGAACCGGAACGTGACGACCGTGCGCTCCTGATCGCTGAGAAAGTCGAGTGCCTCGGTGACCAGGTTGTTTGCCTCACGCTTGATCAGGTCGTCCTCGGGGTTGATGGAGTTCTGATCGACGAGATAATCCGAGATCGACGCGTCGCGATCCTTGCCGACCTTGTCGTCGAGACTGACCTCGCGTAGACGAAGCTGGAGAGTCTGGTCGATCTTGGTGACGTTCTTCGACAACCGCTTCGAGATCTCGTCGCGTCTGGGCTTGCGTCCCAGCTTCCGACGCAGATGGTTCTCGGCGTCACGGATCTCTCGGACTTTCTTGAGCTGGTAGTTGGGCACGCGAACGAGATTGGAATGCTCGCTGAGCGCCTTGAGGATCGACTTGCGAATCCACCAGATGGCGTACGTGATGAACTTCGTTCCCTTGCTGGCGTCGTAGCGGTGCGCGGCTTCGATCAGGCCGATATTGCCTTCGTTCAAGAGATCTTCGAACGGCAAGCCGAGGTTGCGATACTCGCTGGCGACCTTGACGACGAAGCTGAGATTGGACTCGATGAGCTCGTCGAGAGCTTCCTTGCTACCACGCCGGACACTCTTGGCAAGAACTCGTTCCTGCTCCTTCGAAAGGAGCGGGTACGCCCGTATCTCCGCGAAGTAACGAGACAGTACCGTGCTGCGCTCCTTCTGGTTCAGGTCCATGCACACTCCTCGTCGAGGCCCGGCAGAAGAGAGACGTTCGCGTCGGACGTGAAGCGCGACACGGGATTCGTTGACAGCGTTTTCGCTTCGCCGTACATTCCGCGGTTGAGCGGTAGATAGGTTTTCACCCCAGCCCTCCGCCGCACGGCTCCTCGAAATACGAGGTGTGAATGCCGCTCGACCCGTGTGCTGCTTTCCCCCGGTGAAGTGAGTTTAGGATGACGGTCAAAAGCTGTCAAGACCAAATTCCGTCAGAAACCCGCGCCAGCAAAGGGTTTTCGTGGTTTTCCGTTCTCTCTTTGAAAGCCCCAACCTCACCTCTTTCACTCTAACTCAATCGTCAAACCCGCGGTCGGCTTTCACGCTCGTTCTTGTGGATTCAATTACTAGAACTAAGCCTGGGTTTAAGGTGCGAAACGCGTCCGGAAGATTGGATTTCCGACCTTCCGAAGGCTAGTGGATCCACTCGTCGTCGTCGCGCTGCATCACCTTGAACTTCCTTCGCTTCATCTTCCAGCGAAGCTCCTGGATGAACTCGCGGATCCGCCAGGCGCGCTTGAGGTAGAGGAAACCCACCACCATCCCACCCAGGTGCGCGATGTGAGAGACCGCGCCGCCGCCGGGGTTCAGGACGAAGAAAAACGTGACGAAAGCCATGACGAGCGCGAAAATCCGCGCCTTCATCGGGATGATGAGCATGAACAGGATGACCCGCTCCGAGAAAATCATCCCGAACGCGAGAATGAGACCGAAAACGGCCCCGGACGCCCCGATCGTCGGCGAGAACGGGTAGTAGAACCAGCCGGCGACGGCGATGAACAACCCCGCACCCACGCCGCAGACGAGGTAGTACCGCAGGAAGGCCCGGCTCCCCCAGTGGCGCTCGAGATCCCCCCCCAGCATCCACAGGAACAACATGTTGAGCAGGAGGTGGAA
>JBFJTV010000169.1:0-6322 GCA_041625075.1 Candidatus Polarisedimenticolaceae bacterium
ACCAACAAAGGCATGTCCCCGTGGGACCCCGTGGGACGGGTCTGGTAAGGTGCGGGGTATGGCGGAGTTGAAGAAAGGTGACAAGGCCCCGGCCTTCCGGCTCCAGGACCAGGACGACCGCACCGTCCGGCTGTCGGACTACGAGGGGCGCAAGGTCCTGCTCTACTTTTATTCGAAGGCCGACACACCGGGTTGAACCACACAGTCGCGCAGTCTGCGCGACGCCGCCGCCGATCTCGACGAACTCGGTGTTGACGTCGTCGGGATCAGCCCCGACGCCCCTCCGAAGCAGAAGAAGTTCGCCGACAAGCACGGTCTCGAGTTTCCCCTGCTCTCCGACGGGGACCACGCCGTCGCCGAGGCTTACGGGACCTGGGGTGAGAAGTCGCTGTACGGCCGGAAGTACATGGGCGTCATCCGGTCGTCGTTTCTCATCGATGAAAAGGGCCGGGTGCTTGGGGCGTGGTACAAGATCAGCCCGAAGAAGACCGTGCCCGCGGCGATGGAGTTACTTGCCGGATCCTAGAGGTCCTGCCGAAAACCCCAGGAGTCGCGTAACGCGCCGACTTCGTCCTCGGCAGCTTCCAGCAACGCGCATCGCTTGACCGCCGCCGCGATGGCGTTGTGATCGTTGAACAGCGGACGATCGACGTCGAGGTGCTCGACGACCTCGCGGACCGCGGCGTGGGCCGCGCGGGTCCCCCGCCCCACGTCGAACTCGCGGAAATCGAGTGCCTGGGCCGCAGCGACGGCCTCGATGCCGAGCACGCCGTGCGCGTTCTCGAGAATCTGCCGGGCCTTGAGGGCGCCGTTGAGGCCCATGCTGACGAAGTCCTCCTGATCGGCGGCCGCGGGGATCGACTGGATACACGACGGGTTGCTGAGGATACGCTGCTCGACGATGAGCATGTCGGCGGTGTACTGGCTGAGCATCAGACCGGAGAACATCCCGGCGCCCTTCGTCAGGAAGGCGGGAAGCCCGACGTTTAGCGCCGGATTGAGCAAGCGGTTGAGCCTCCGCTCGGACAGCACCGAAACCATCGTGACTCCCGCGGCGACCATGTCGAGCGGCATGCTCACCGGCGTGCCCTGGAAGTTGGCTCCCGTCAGGACGAGATCGTCGTCGGGAAGAAAGACGGGGTTGTCGGCGGCCCCGTTGAGCTCGATCTCGACCTGCTTGCGCGCGTAGGCCAGCGCATCGCGAAGCGCGCCGATCACCTGGGGAGTCGATCGCATCGAGTAAGCGTCCTGGACCTTGACCTTGACCTTGCCCGTGAGGAGATCGGACCCATCCATGACTTGGGCGAGGTTGCGGGCACAGGTCACCGCCCCGGGAAAGCCGCGGAGCTCGTGAAGGCGACTGGTGTACGGCTTCATGTTGGCCAGCAGCGCCTCGAGCGTCATCGCCGCGACGATCTCCGCCTGCTTGACCCACCGCTCGGCATCGTGGAGCCACATCGACGTGACTCCGGTGATCACGTTGGAGCCGTTGATCGCGGAAAGCCCGTCACGTGCCTGCAGCCCCGGCACCGGGATCCCCGCCTGCTCCAGCGCTTTCGCCGTAGGCATCCGCTCCCCGCGATAGAACGACTCGCCTTCACCCATCAGGCTCAGAGCGATCTGACTCATCGGGGCGAGATCGCCGCACGCGCCGACGCTGCCCTTCTCGCAGGCGACCGGGGTGACCCCGGCGTTCAGCATCGCGATGTAGGTCTGCGGGATCTCGATCCTGCACCCCGACAGACCCTTGGCGTGGACGTTGACGCGGCTCAGCATCGCGGCCCGCACGACGTCGATCGGAAAGGGGTCACCGATACCCGCGGCGTGGTTGTAGATCAGGTACTTCTGGAAGTCGCGGACCTGGTCGTCGTCGAGCACGACCTCCGCCAGCTCGCCGATCCCGGTGTTGATGCCGTACATGATCTCGCGGGACTCGATCTTGCGCTCGATCATCGTGCGGCATTGCTTGATCGCCTCGACCGAATCGGCAGCAAGTTCGACCGGGGCGTTTTCGCGAGCCACGCGAACGACGTCCTCGATCGTCAGTGCTCTTCCGTCCAGAACCGTCGGCATGCGTCGCTCTCCACCCCAAGCAACGCGCCATGCTAGCACCGGGCACGGTCAGCCGACAGTGGCCCGGTTTGGACGGTGATAGCATGGAGGGCCAGAGCCAGGAAGAGGTTGGCGCAGGGCCCTCATGATCGGAAAACAGCTGTCCCACTTCAAGATCCTCTCCAAGCTGGGCGAGGGCGGGATGGGTGTCGTCTACCGCGCCAGGGACGAGAACCTCGGCCGCGAGGTCGCCCTCAAGGTCCTCCCGCCCGAGTCGATGGCGAGCGAAGAAAGACGGCTGCGGTTTCTTCGCGAGGCCCGGACGGCCGCCGCGGTCACGCACCGGCACATCGCGACGATCCACGAGGTCGACGAAGCCGACGGTGTCGTCTTCATCGCGATGGAGCTGGTCGAGGGCGACACCCTGACTGATCGGATCGGCGGAAAGGCGCTTTCGATGCGGGACGGCCTGCGGATCGCGATCGAGATCGCCGAGGCCCTTGCCGCCGCGCACGGCGGAGGCGTCATCCACCGCGATCTCAAGCCGGACAACGTCATCGTGGGGCCCGACGGGCACGCAAAGATCCTGGACTTCGGTTTGGCCAAGCCGCAGGAGGACGCCGGCGCGTCGTCGCGTGAGGCGGCCGACTCGCAGACGATCTCGGCCGACATGACCCGCGAGGGCCGGGTCATGGGGACCGTCGCGTACATGTCCCCCGAGCAGGCGCGCGGCCTTCAGGTGGACTCGCGCTCCGATCTGTTCTCCTTCGGGATCGTGCTCTACGAGATGGTCACGGGGACGAAGCCCTTCTTCGGAACCACCGCCACCGACACGCTGACCTCGATCCTGCGCGACGCTCCGGCCCCGCCGGTGCAGGCGAATGCCGAGATCGCCCCCGAGCTCGAGCGGATCATCCACAAGTGTCTCGAGAAGAGCCCTGACGACCGCTATCAGCACGCCGACGAGATCGTCGTGGACCTGCGCCGTTTGCGACGGCAGACCGATTCCCAGCCGGTGCAGACCGTCAGCGGCGTCACCGCTGTTCGACCCGTAGCGTCGAGGCCCTGGTGGAAGAATCCGCTTCCGCTTGCCGCGGCCGCGCTCGTGCTCGTCGCGGCGGCGGTGGGCGTGTGGCAGCTCGTCGGGGGAAGGAGCTCGGCGCTCGCACCCGCGGCCGGTGTGGACTCGCTGGCCGTCCTGCCGCTCGAGAACCTGAAGGACCGTGGCGATCCGGATCGTCTCGGCCGGATCCTGCAGGAGCTGATCATCACCGATCTTTCGGGGGTCGAATCGCTCAAGGTCTTCAGCAGCCAGCGTCTGCTCGACATCCGCAAGCAGATCGGCGGCGACCGCGGTGCGGTGATCGACCCGGAGGTCGCGACCGAGGTCGCCCGCAAGGCGGGCGCGCAGACGATGCTGACCGGCTCGCTGAGCCAGCTCGGCGCGCAGTGGATCCTCGCGTGCCAGCTGGTCAACGTCGCCGACGGCTCGGTGATCAAGTCCGAGAGGATCGACGGCGCCGACCTCTATTCGATGGTCGACCGGCTGACCGAGCAGATCCGGACCGACCTCGGACTGATGGGAGAGACCGCCGAGAAGGTCTCCGTGGGGGACAAGACGACATCGTCCCTGGAGGCGTTCAAGCACTACCTCGCGGGGGTCGAGTTCCTGAACGACCGAAAGTTCGAGGAGGCGGTCGGCGAGCTCGGAAAAGCGGTCGAGATCGACCCGGCCTTTGGGCAGGCGCAGTACCAGCTCGGCATCGCCGCGTGGTGGTACGGCGGGGACGAGGCGTGGCATCTCCCGGAAGGGCAGCAGTCGGGCGAGGAGATCCTGGAGAACCTCCTGTCGGGCGACGTCAAGCTGACCGCCAGGGAGCGACGGCTCGCCGAAGCGTTTCTGCCCCTGGTCAGGAGGGAGTACCAGGGTGCCCTGCCCCTGTTCGAGCAGCTGGTCGAGAACTATCCCGACGAGAAGGAGGCCTGGTACGGGCTCGGCGAGGCCCGCTACCACGTGCCCGGAGGCAGCGCGAGCCTCGAGGCGATCGAGCCGTTTCAAAAGGCGCTCGAGCTCGATCCGTCGTTCCGGCTGGCATACGCCCATATCGACGACGTCTATTCCAGGTTGAACAAGATCGACGAGGGCCTGGCCACGACGCGGCGTCTGCTCGATGCCAACCCCGACGATCTTTCGTGGTATCGCGAGTGGATCGGCTGGCTGGTCAGGACGGGCGACCGATCGCGTCTGGACGCGGGCGTGACCGAGGCCGTAGAGCGAACCAAGGACCCGGCGGCGCGCCGCGAGCTTCTCGTGACGCTCGGAAACGACCTTTTCGAGATCGAGGCCTACGACGATGCGGAACGCTACCTCCGCCAGGCCCTCGAGTTCTACGTCGACGGCGACGACTCCGGCATCCTGAATCTGCTGGGGTGGGTCCTTCACGAACGTCAGCGGAACCGTGAGGCCGAGCGGAGGTTCCGCGAGGCCCTCGAGATCAAGCCCCTCCTCGGGCCGTCGCTTTCGGGGTTGCTCGAGATCCTCACCGAGGAGCGACGGTTCGACGAGGCACTCACGTTCTTCGGCGCGAAGGTTGCCGAACACCCGAATCAGCTTTCGCTTTACGACTACTGGATCCGGTCGGCCGTCCTCGCGGGTGACGAACGCGGGCTGGAGCGGGCGATCGGGCAGGGCCTGGAGAAGTGCAGCACCAACCGTCAGCGTGCGCACTTCTGGCTGCGTGTCTCGTGGGCGTACGCGAGCGCGGAGAACCCGGCGCAGCGGTTTTCCGCCGTCAAGAAGGCGGCCGCGGCGCTCGAGGGGGAAAGCGACGCTCTCGTCGAGAGCACCCTCGCGTGGGGTTACTACTGGATGCGGGATCTCGAGACATCCGAGGGGCAGTTCGCCAAAGTCCTCGAGATCGATCCCACGAACGGGAGCTCGCTTAACGGCCTGGCGCAGCTCAGCGTGGAACGTGGAGAGCACGACAAGGCAATCGCCTACGTCCAACGGCTCATCGACGTACTGCCCGCCGAGCCGGAAGCCCGAGGTCTGATGGTCGTCGTGCAGAGCGCGGCCGGGAATCCCGAGGCAGCCGGGCGATACCTCGGCGAGGGCCTGGGGCTGGCGCGCACCAACGAGCAGCGCCGGAGTCTTCTGACGACGGCGACGTTCGGCTTCCTCTTCGGGAACGAAGTCGACCGGGCAGTGGAGACCGGCGAAAAGGCGGTCGCCCTCGACCCCGGGAAGAACCACACCGGACCGAGGTTGGCCCTCGCCGTCGCTCGTCTCCGCCAAAGGCGGTTCGATGATGCCGAACGGCTCGTGTCGGATATCGTCCGGACGCACCCCAACGACCACGACGCGCTCAATCTGCAGGGCACGATCCTGATGGCCCGCGGAGATCTCGAGGGTGCCGAAGGTCGGTTCCGCGAGCTCCTCGAGCTCCGGCCGGCGACCGTCTCGGATTTCGCCAACATGGCGATCGTTCTCGGAGAGCTGGGGCGATACGGCGAGGCGGTGCCGCACGCCCGCAAGGCGCTCGAGATGGAACCGAGCCGGTCCAACCACGCGTTGCTGTCCTGCTCTCTGATCGCGGGCAAGATCGACGTCGACGAGGGCATACGCGTGGCGCGACGCGGACTCGGCGTGACTGCCTCGCTCAACGACATGATGACGAAGGCGATCCCCGCGATCCCGCCGATCGAGGAGTGCGTTGGGCTAGGCCACCTTGCCCGCGGCAAGTATCGCGAAGCTGTTGCCCAGTTCGAGAAGGCCGCCGAGAAAGCCCCCGACCGGGCCTCGATCCGCGCGTACTTGGAAGAAGCCGGATCTCGGCGCTAGTCCGCTTCCGGGATCGATCCCGCGGGGACGTGCCAGGGATAGAGCTCGACACCGAACCTTCCGGCCTTGACGCCAGGATCCTGCGCAACGAGCTCGCGAAGACGGTCGGTGTCGAGCGTTCGAAAGACGAAGATCCCGCGTAGATCGCCGTCCCCGGCCATCGGTCCGGCCCACACGAGGTCGCCCGAGTCGGCCATCTTCCGGATGTTGGCCATGTGACCGGCCTGGATCTCCCGAAGCTCTTCGTCGGAGTAATCGGGCACGGTCGGCGGGCGCTTGATCAGACCCAGATAGCACTTGCTCTGTTGCGTCAGGCTCTCGGGTTTCCCGATGATGTTCTTGGCCGCCCAGAACGCGTGGATCGCCGGCTTGAATCTGCTGGTGGCGACCGCCGGATCCTTCTCTATCACGGCCTCGGCCGCCTCGACC
>JBFJTV010000170.1:0-6282 GCA_041625075.1 Candidatus Polarisedimenticolaceae bacterium
GCTCGTCCTTATGTGTGCCGACCTGGGGCGATGGCACGTAGCTGCTGTCCTGAGAGATGTCGTTCGCTCGCCGCATGCACACGAAGCGGCCCTCGACGAGGTTGTCGGCCCCGCCGTCCTCGAGGGCGAGCGTCTCGATCAGAACCGAGAGGTTGTGGGTGTTGCAGGATACGACCTGGATGAACTGATCCTCGCCGGGAACCAGAGCGGCGTCGTTGATCCCCCGCGCGTAGGGTTTCCCGAAGCCGAACTCGCTGCCCTGGGCGATGAACCCACGCGTGTTGACCAGGTAGTCCTTGTAATACTCGTTCTTGTTGGCCGTTCCGACACCCGAGGGGGTGCAGTCGATGACGGCCGCCGCCTGGTTGATCGCCTCGCGCGCCTCGAGCGTCGGCTCCATCCCGAGATCCTGGAACCCCTTGACCGCGCCATTGTCCACCGCGAGCTTCGCACCTTGATCGATCAAGGCGAGGACCTTCGAGCGGTCCGTCGTCAACGGGGTGCGTTTGTGAAAGGTGATCTCCTCGAAACCGAGGGCCTTCTTTTCGCGCAACAGCAGCCCGATCAGCGGCTCGCCGATGGTACCGGTCCCGATCACGTGGACGATTGGCTTGTCACCCACGGCGTCTCTCCTTTTCCTTCTTGGACGACGGGCTGGAAGACTCTCGATGGCGGCGTACTTGGCCGTGAAGTATACGACCCGGTGCCGCCAAGTTCAATGACACCGGCGGGACGCGGGCCCCTTTCTTGACACCCCGAGAGGCGCTTCCTATCATGGGCCATCGCCAGCCACGACAACGACTTGGAGCGACTCTTGGGCGAACACGATAGCTGCGCGATCCCGTCGATCACGGTACGCGAGCTCGTCACCGACGAGGAGGCCGACCCTCTCGGGCTGAACCTGGTTTCGGGAGCGGAAGGCCTCGACAACCTCGTCAATCGCTCACGCATCCAGAAACCGGGGCTCGCCCTCGCGGGCTTTCTCGAGTACATCCATCCCGGTCGCGTCCAGATCCTCGGGAAGTCCGAGATGACTTTCCTCAACGAGCGCGGCCCGACCGAGCGCAGGCGGATCGCCTCTCAGCTCTGCCGTCAGGGCGTAACCTGTTTCGTCTTCACGACCGGCCTGACGCCCCCGGAGGAGCTCATCGAAGAAACCGAGCGCCAGGGAGTGCCGCTGTTGCGCACCGAGCTGGCCTCGTCGGTGATCATCGACCGTCTGACACAGTACCTTGCGGACCGTCTCGCGCCCCGCGCGGTGGTCCACGGGGTGCTGATCGACATCTACGGTCTCGGTGTGCTGATCCTGGGCGACAGCGGGGTCGGCAAAAGCGAGTGTGCGCTCGAGCTCATCGTTCGGGGGCACCGTCTGGTCTCCGACGACGTCGTCGAGATCCGGCGCAAGAACGACTCGCTGGTCGGGGAGGGCCCCGAGCTGACCCGATACCACATGGAGCTGCGGGGGCTCGGCCTGGTCAACGTCAAGGACCTCTTCGGCGTCGCCTCGGTCCGGATGCAGAAGTTCATCGAGCTGGTGATTCACCTCGACCCCTGGAAACCGGGGAAGCGATACGACCGTCTCGGTCTCGACGACGCGGGCTACGAAATTCTCGGAATCTCTTTGCCGTACGTCGAGATGCCGGTCGGACCGGGCCGGAACCTCTCGGTCCTGATCGAGGTGGCGGCCCGCAACCATCTTCTCAAGCTCAAGGGGTACCACCCGGCGCGGGAGCTGGCGCGTCGTCTGGGCGAGAGCATCCATCCCTCCACGGTTCACGTTGAGACCGCGGGCCACGGCTCGGACGACGGCGACCGCTGAGCCGTGGAGCACCTCGTCGTCATCACGGGATTGTCGGGATCGGGCAAATCGCTTGCCGCCAATTGTTTCGAGGATCTCGGGTACTTCTGCGTCGACAACCTTCCGGTCGGACTGATCCCCCCGTTTCGCGACCTGATCGAGAAGAGCGCGTCACGGATCCCGCGGGCGGCGCTGGTGATCGATGTCCGCGGCGGGGAGTTCCTCGAATTGCTGCCGGGAACGTTGCGCGATCTGCGTCGAGGAGGGGCGCCCGTGCGGCTGCTGTTCTTCGAGGCCTCGGACGACGTTCTCAAACGAAGATTCAGCGAGACCCGGAGACCCCATCCCGTCGTCGGGGCAAAGGGGGTTCTCGAGGAGGGGATCCGGCGTGAGCGGGAGGCGCTCGAGCCGCTCAGAGAGATCGCCGACCGCATCATCGACACCAGTCGCTTCACCGCGCATGAGCTACGGCAGTTTCTCAAGGGCGCGTTCGGCGCAAGCGGGGAGTCTTCCGCCGGGCTCAACGTCACCATCGAGTCTTTCGGCTTCAAGTACGGTGTCCCGGCCGAGGCCGATCTCGTCTTCGACGTCCGGTTCCTTCCCAACCCATATTTCGTCGAGGGGCTCCGGTCGCTGAACGGAAGGAACGCGAAGGTCCGCGAGTTCCTCGATGCCCAGGAGGAGAAGGCCCCCTTCATGAAACACCTGACCGGCATGCTCGACTTTCTCGTGCCGCTCTACGCGGCCGAGGGGAAAAGCTATCTCACGGTGGCGCTCGGCTGCACGGGGGGCAAGCACCGCTCGGTGGCCTTGGCCGAAGAGCTCGCCAAGCACCTCAGCGGCAAGGGCGGCACGACGTCGATCAACCACCGCGACCTCGGGCGGGAGTAGACTCGGAAGGGACGACGGGGGAGCACACCATGTTCGGACTCCTGGTGGTGACGCACGGGCAGTTGGCGGAGGACCTGGTGCAGGCCGCGACGACGATTCTCGGCCCGGTCGAGGGCCTCGAGGCCGTTTCGATCGGTTGGGATGATGACGTCAACGAGGCCCGTACACGCATCGATGACGCGATCGCCCGCGTCGGCGCTGGCGGGGGGACTCTGATCCTCACCGACATGTTCGGAGGAACACCCACGAATATGGCGCTCTCGCTTCTGGAAAGCGGCAGCGTCGAGGTGGTGACCGGAGTCAACCTTCCCATGGTGATCAAGTTCGCGAATCTCCGGGAAGAGATCGAGCTCTCCGAGGTGGCTCGGAGGATCGCCGCGCAGGGGCGCGACGCCATCCAGGTCGCGTCGGAGCTCCTGGAGGGCAGTACCCGTGAGTCCGGTGGAGGTCAAGCGTGATCGAAGTCGAGGTGCAGATCGTGAATCGGTTGGGGCTCCATGCCCGGGCGGCCGCTCGGTTCGTTCATGTGGCCAATCGCTACCAGGCCAAGATCACGGTGAGCAAGGACGGCACGAGGGTCGACGGGAAATCGATCCTCGGTCTGCTCACGCTCGCGGCCCCGTGCGGCGTGCGCATCCGCCTCGAGGCCGAGGGTGAAGACGAGAAGGAGGCGCTCGACGATCTCTCGAAGCTGATCGAGGATGGCTTCGGAGAGGAAGCCTGAAGCCATGGCGCAGCTGTTCAAGGGCACGGGAGTCTCGGCCGGGGTCGCGGTTGGCCAGATCCTCCTGCTCGAGACCGAGACCCTCCCCGTGGTCCCGGTTCCGGTTCCACCCGAACGTGTCGACGAGGAGATAGAACGCTTCGAGTCCGCACGGGAGGCAGCGCGAATCGAGCTCCGGGAAGTCCGCGAGCGCACCGAGGCGACGCTCGGTGAAACCTACGCCGGGATGCTGGACGCGCAGCTTCTGATCCTCGACGATCCGGAGCTCGATCGCGAGACCCGGCAGCGGATCCGGTTGGGGAGGGTTTACGCCGGATGGGCCCTCAAAGAGGTGGTCGGCGAGTTCATCCGGAAGTTCGAGACGATCGACCAAGGCTACTTCCGCGAGCGGGGAGGAGACCTCGAGGATGTCCACCGCCGGCTCCAGCGGCTCCTCCGGGGCGGACCGGCGTCACGCGACGAGCTACCGGACGGGCCGTTGATTCTCGTCGCGCACGCCCTCGGCCCTTCGGACGCGGCCTCGATCGAACTCGACAAAGTCGTCGGCATCGCGACCGACATGGGAGGACGCACCTCGCACACCGCGATCCTCGCCCAGGCCCTCGGGCTCCCGGGCGTCGTGGGCCTGCACGATTTCAGCCAGCGCGTGCGTCCGGGGGATCCCATCGTCATCGACGGAGCCACGGGCGATGTCGTGTGGCTCCCCAGCGAGGACGAGCGCAAGGAGGCGGAGCACCGTCGAGAAGCCTGGCTCGCGAGCGAGCAGATCCTCGCGCCGGTCGAGGACGCGCCGGCGCTCACACGCGACGGGACGGCGATCGAGGTCCGCGCCAACATCGAGTTTCCCGAGGAGGTCGACAAGGTCGTCAGCTTCGGCGCGCGGGGTGTCGGTCTCTATCGATCGGAGTTCCTCTTTCTCAAACGCGCGCCGCACTTCCCGGACGAAGAGGATCACTACCGCACCTATCGAGCCATTGCCGATCGGGTCGCTCCCCATCCAGCTGTGATCCGAACGCTCGATCTGGGAGGGGAGAAGTACTTCCACGAGGTCGTGGACCGCACGGAGCCGAACCCCGTGCTCGGGCTTCGCGGGATCCGGCTCTGCCTCAAGCGACCCGATATCTTCCTGCCTCAGCTGCGCGGGCTCCTGAGAACCGCCGCGCACGCCAACGTCCACATGATGCTGCCCCTGGTGACCGTCCCCGAGGAGATTCGCCAGGTCCGGCGTCTTCTACGCCAGGAAGCCGAGAAGCTTCGCGACGAGGGCAAATCGTGTCGCGAGGACCTTCCGCTTGGAATCATGGTCGAGGTCCCCGCTGCCGCCGCCGCCGCGGATCTGCTCGCCCGGGAAGTCGATTTCTTCAGCATCGGCACCAACGACCTCGTGCAGTACGCGCTCGCGGTCGACCGCAGCAACGAGTCCGTGGCCTACCTCGCGCAACCGCTTCATCCGGCGGTCGTCAGGCTGATCCGTTTCATCATCGAGAGCGCGGAGCAGGGGGGGATCGGGGTCTCTTTGTGCGGCGAGATGGCGGCCGACCCGGAGGTCACGGCGCTCTTGATCGGCCTCGGTCTCCGCGAGCTTTCCGTCCCGCCGCGGGCCGTCCCCAACATCCGGGAGGAGATCGCCCGGGTGGACCTCGCCTCTGCCGTCGAGCTTGCGGACGAGTCGCTCGGTCGTAGGTCGCCCGGGACGGTCGGCCCGAAAGTTCAAGTACCACCTGAGGTCTGACCCCAAAAAGGTCGCCGGCGATGGTATACTCTGGTCCGGGCGCAGGGACGGCGGGAAAGCGGGGCGACGACGACGGGGGAGCCGTGATGCCAGAGATCCCCGACAAGCACTTCTTCAAGATCGGCGAGGTCTGCCAGGTCACCGACACGCAGCCGTATGTGTTGAGATTCTGGGAGTCGGAGTTTCCGCAGCTCGCACCCGACAAGACGCGGAGTGGCCAGCGGGTCTACACGCGCCAAGACATCGAGATGGTCTTCGAGATCAAGCAGTTGCTCTACGACCAGGAGTTCACGATCGCCGGAGCCAGGAAGCGTCTCGAGGAGCGACCGCGCGGGCGCAAGAGGTCGCAGAGCAAGAAGAACGAACAGGACAACCCGTCGCTGTTCAGCACGCCGGCGACCGAGGTCAAGGTGCGCCGCGTACCCGCGAAGAAGGCCGTTTCCTCGACGACGCTCCGGGCCGCCGAGAAGAGCCACAAGGAGGCCCTCAAGCAGCTCAAGCAGCTGAGCAAGAAGGTCGCCGATGCCGAGCACGGCTGGCGTGAGGCGACGGCGGAGCTGAGGCGTCTCAGCAAGGAGAACGAGAGCGAGCGCCGGCGTCGCACCCACATCGCGTTGAAGCTCGAAAAAGTCCTCAAGGGTCTCGAATCGCTCGAAAGCGGACTCTGACGCAACACATTCCGACGCAGGTTCCTTGACGGCGGCTCCACCTCTTCGTACGATCAGGACAGTGGAGGGGGAGACGTATGTTCTCCCGGAGACTCGCAGTCGGATTGGTTCTGAGCGCGACCGTAAGTTCGGTCACGGTCGCCGCCGACTTCCTCTACCCGCAACCGATCATCGGCCTCGGTGACGAGCCCGTCGGACTGCTCGCCATCGACATCGACGGTGACGGGCTGCTCGACCTGATCTCGACCAACACCGACAGCGGCGACGTTCGCGTGATGCTCGGCAACGGCGACGGCACCTTCGCGACAGCCACGGGCTTCGAGGCCTGCGGTGGTCCGTTCGCGGGCGGGCCCGCCTACTCCACGCCGGGCGATTTCGACGAGAACGGAATGACCGATCTCGCCGTGACCTGTCGCTTCTCGGGACTCGTTGCCATCCTCCTCGGCAACGGCGACGGGACCTTCGGGCC
>JBFJTV010000171.1:0-6246 GCA_041625075.1 Candidatus Polarisedimenticolaceae bacterium
GCGGCCGACCCGAGGGTGATCGGGTCGGCGAACCGAATCGCCACCGCGGGGGATGGTGTGGCCTTCCCCGCCGGTACCCAGCCGGTCACCGCGTCGGCGAGGGATCCCATCTCCGTGTACTTGATGTCCCGCTTCACCCCCCGCTTGGTGTCCTGAAGCACCTTGAAGCGCTCGAGGGCGGTGAACTGACGGTATTCGGGTCGTCTCTCGTAGCGCTCGCGGTGGCTGCTCATGGAGGGGATGAACGATTCCTGTTCCTTCTCCTGGACGACCGTCACCTCCTCGAAGCCGATACGCAGCCCGTACACGATGAAGTCAAAGGTGACGTCGGGGGCGCCGGCGCGGCTACGTACCACCAACTCGGTGGTGGACTTCTCGGCCACGTACAAGTCCGACCAGTCACCGATCGGTGTTACCCAGGCGGTCAGACCGATGTCGGGATTCGTCACCCATTTGAAGGTCTCGCCGAGACGAACGCGGGCCTCCCCGTCGATCAGTCTCGCGGTGCCGCGGGTGTAGGTGGCGACCTCGTCCCCCTCGGGAGCGGCGTAGACGATCACCTGGTCTTTCTGGTAGGGATGGTTCTGGACGAAGTTGACCGAGCCAGTTCCCGAAATCTTTCTGGTGTCCCACGCCACGTAGGCATAGGCTGCGCTGTTGGTGTCTTCGAAGCGGCCGCCCGCGCCAATGCCGCCGCCGTAGAACCCGTAGTACTGGCGGCCCACATAGGCGTAGCTGGAGTCATCGACCGGGCTGAAGTATCCGCCGCTGTAGCTGCCGCGGGCCTCGATTCCGTTGTCGCCGTACCCGACATAGGCGTATCCCGAGCTGTTTGTGTCGAGGAAATAGCCGCCCGCGGTATCGCCGCCGCCCCAGACGCCGTAGTCGCCGGCGCCGATGTAGCCGTAGCCGGAGCCGTCATTGTCCGTGAAGTAGCCGCCGCCCGTCAGTCCGAAACCCTGAATTCCGTAGTTCAGATAACCGACGTAGGCGTAGCCGTCGCCATCGGCGTCCTCGAAGTAACCTCCCATCTCGTTGCCAAACGCCTCGATCCCCCGATCGCCAAAGCCGACGTGAGCCACACCCGATTGATCGAGGTCGCCGAACTTTCCGCCGAGGACGTTTCCGAACGCCTCGATGCCGCGGTTACCGTAGCCGACATTGGCAAACCCCGAGGCGTCGAGGTCCTCGAAGTATC
The DNA here is from genome assembly GCA_041625075.1 of Candidatus Polarisedimenticolaceae bacterium. Taxonomy (GTDB): domain Bacteria; phylum Acidobacteriota; class Polarisedimenticolia; order Polarisedimenticolales; family Polarisedimenticolaceae; genus JBFJTV01. Next base: position 1,199 of record JBFJTV010000171.1, read on the forward strand.
CGCCGCCGCCGTTACCGAACCCCCGCACGCCCCAGTCGGCAAAACCCACTCTCGCGTACCCAGAGCCGTCGGCATCCCCGAAGTAGCCACCCATCTCGTTGCCGAAGGCGCGGATGCCGTAGTCACCGTCGCCGACGTACGCATGACCCGAACTGTCGCTGTCAGAGAAGTAACCGCCGCGGTCCGTGCCTAAACCCGTCACGCCGGCGCTGGAGGCGATCGATCCAGCGTCCACCGTCAGCGTGCCTGACTTGGTCTGCGCCGTTGACGAGGTGTCGACAAAATCAGAAGCGTGCCTGCCGTCCAGCGTGTCCGCCTCGGCCACCGGTCCGGTGATCTCGCCACCGGTATGGCCGTGGACCGCCGCCGCGAACGCAGAGGAGTCATTCCCGTCCAGCAGGTCGGCGTTGAGGTTGGCCACAAGGTCGGTGGTGGCCTTGCTGACCGGTCCGTCCATCTGTAGGGCGCCGTCGACGTCGAGCACGGTGCCCGCGTCCAGGGTCAGGGTTCCCGAGGTGAACGCGTCGGAGGTGTCGCTGCGCATCATCTGCGTGGAGTCGACGCCGTCCAGGTGGCTCGCGTTGAGCGCGTACGCTGCAGCCACGATGCGGACCCTGGGACTGAGGATCTCGCCGCCGATCTCGACCGCGAGGTAGACGGCCGCGTGGTCGCGAAACACGTCGGCCAGCGATGCGTACGTGCCGGGGCCGCTACCGTCGCTGACGAGGCCGCCGCCCAGCTCGACGCTGAACAGGCCGCCGCTCGCCGTGACCGGGTTGCCGTTCAGGGCGGTGTGCTCGTCGATCAGGATCTCGTCCCCGCCTACCTCGGCGCTCCAGAAGCGGAACACGAAGTTTTGGTCGCCGTCGAGCGGTTCGTCCGAGGCGCCTCGCAGCACGCCCTGGTAGTTGATGATGTCGGGAGGCTCCGCGGCGAGAAGTGCTCCGCAAAGGCTCGTCAGCAACAAGAATGCGACGGTGATCTTCTTCGTCATTTCCCTCTCCTCCTTTACGGGCACACGCCGCCGCTGCGACCGACGCCCTTCGTGCCTTCCTCGCCGAGGCGGTTCTTTGCCGTCACCAGGTAGAAGAATCCATCGTCCACGGGCACTGGATCGCTGTCCGTGGCCGTCTCGTCGCTGATGTTCTGTTGCAGGCAGGTTCCTCCGCCGATGACGTTGCTCAGCGTGTCGCGGTACAGGTTGTAGACGCCGACTGACTTCTCCGGATCCCAGGCCATCGTCTGGCCGTCCGTGAAATTCAGCCCCCGCACCTCGCCGGGAGGCGGGTAGCACGCGCCGAAGCTACCGTCCATGTAGTAGGAGAGGCTGCCCAGGCCGGGGCCCACCACGCCGTCCCCCACCGAGTCGAGCGAGACGGTGTAGCTTGCCGAGGTGAGCACCGTGCCGCCCTCCGGATGCCCACCGGCGTTGAAGGTGTGGTCGCTCAGCTTGTAGTTCGCGCTCTGCTGGGCCGCGAGAGGTGTGGCCAGTAGGGCGATGAGAACAGGAATCGCCTCGAGCCGCATCGATAACTCCTCGTGGTTGATCTCTTGCCTTCCTACTGAGTGACGAAGGTGGGACGCCGATATGCTCACGTGTCGGGAAAGCGATAGCGGACAGACGGAGTCCTATTAGGACGACTGAGCACCGACCGGGGATCAGGGTCAAGGTCGTTCGAGATCTTCGCGAACGCGCCCGAAGAGGGGAGGCCTTGAGGGACCGCGAAGTCGAGCGGCGGCTATGTTAGCTCGCCAGCAACAGGATTACTCCTCGGTGGGTTGCGAGCAGGGAACCCCACCCGCCGGAACGAATCCGGCAGACGGCTGCCCGACGCCGGTAATCAGTCCGCGAGGTCGAGACGCTCGAGCAACGCGTGGAAGCGCGGATCCGAGCGGAGCCTGTCGAGCCTCGGGTTGACCTGGAGATAGGGGATGTGCTCGGCGCGCTGGTCGCACGCCTTTTCGAGCCACTCGAACGCGCGGTCCTTGTCACCGAGCGCCGCAAAGATGACGGCGATGTCGTGGGACGAGACGTGCCGCGTCTCGGACGTCGCGATCATCTCCTCGGCAAGCGCCGACGCCTCGGCCTCGCGCCCCGCCATCGCGTACGCGCGCCCGAGCTGGGCCCTGAAACCCGGGCTGTTGTCCGAGAGCGACGCCGCCCTCTCGTGGGCCTCGATCGCCGCGTCGTACTGCGCCATCTGTTCGTTGGCCCACCCGAGCACGCGGTAGGCCGCGACATATTCGGCGTCGAGCTCGAGGGTCCGGCGGGCGTGCTTGATCGCCTCGGGGTAGCGCCTCGCGAAGAAGTGCACCCACGCCTGGATAAACGTGCTGACGCGTGACAACGGGTCGATCTCACTCGCGATCCCCGCCTCTTTGATCGCCTCGTTGTGTCTTCCCATCCTGGCGAGGTGGTCGGCGAACCAGTGATGGGCCGTGACGTAGTTCCGGTTGAGCTCGATGGCCTTCCTGTAGCTCTCCTCGGCGGCGGCCCAGTTCCATTCGAAGTCGTCGGTCATTCCCGCGAGCGAGGTATGGGCCTCGGCGAGGTTGTCGTCGATGTCGATCGCCCGGCGGGCGGCCTCACGAGCTCTGGGATAGGCCACGTCGGGCGCCAGACCCAGATACCCTCCCCCGTCGACGAGGTAGCAATCCGCCACGCCCGCGTGAGCCGGCGCGTACTCGGGGTCGAGCTTCAGGGCGTCCTGGAAACACTCCAGCGCCTTCGTGACCGCCTCGGTCGTGCGCTTGTACCAGAAGTAGCGTCCGCGCAGACACGCCTCGTGGGCCTCGGGGTTGACCGTGGCCGCGTGGTTGAGCGCCTCCGCCTCCTGATCGGTCAGCTTCACGTGGATCTGTCTTGCGATCGCCTGCGTGACCTCGCTCTGGATCGCGAGAACGTCTTTCATGTCTCGGTCGTATTTCTCGGCCCAGAGATGCTCGTCGGTCCGTGCGTCGACGAGCTGCGCGATGATTCGCACGCGGTCGCCGGCCCGCTGGACCGTTCCCTCGACGATCGCGTTGACGCCGAGCTCGCGCGCGATCTCGCCCATCGGCTTGCGCGTCTTCTTGTACCGCATGATCGACGTCCGCGAGATCACCTTCAGCGCGCCGATCTTGGCGAGATCGGTGATCAGGGCGTCGGTCATGCCGTCGGCGAAGAACTCCTGCTCGGGGTCGCCCGAAAGGTTCTCGAGCGGAAGCACCGCGATCGACTCGATCTTCCGCGTGGCCGGCTTCACCAGATCGCGGGGGATGGTGAACTCGCCGGACTCGAACTCGGCCTTGAGGTGATCGAGCTGGTTGTAGAGGTCGAGCGCCGTCTGCAGTCTCCGTTGCGGGTCCTTCTTGATGCAGCGTCCGACGATCCGGCCGAGCTCGCTTGGCGCGGTCGGGTTGAGCTCGGCGATCTGCGTTGGCTCGTCACGCAGGATCGCGGCGATGATGTCGGCCGAGGTCTCGCCGTCGAACGGACGCTGCCCCGTCGCCATCTCGTGGAGGATCGACCCGACGGCGAAGAGATCCGAGCGGTGATCGACAGGCTTCCCTTGAAGCTGCTCGGGCGCCATGTACGGCATCGTTCCCTGGATCTCGCGTGTGTGCGGCAGGGTTTTGGTGGGGATCTCTTCCGGATCCGGTGCGCTGTCTTCCTCGATTGTTCTCGCCAGACCGAAGTCGAGAATCTTTACCCGATCCTCGGAGTCGACCATGATGTTGGCGGGTTTGAGGTCGCGGTGCGTGACCCCCTGGTCGTGTGCCGCTCGAAGAGCGTCGGTCAGCGGGAGCGCGATCTCGAGCAGCCGCTTGGTCTCGAGACCGCGGGGAGGGATCAAGTCGGCGAGGGTCTTGCCGTTCACCAATTCCATGGTGAAGAAGTGCGTCCCGTTGTCTTCCTCGACGGAATGGATCGTGACGATGTTGGGGTGGTTGAGCGCGGCGACGGCCTTGGCCTCGGCCTCGAATCTCGCCAGCTTCTCGGGATCGCCGGCGACGCTATCCGGCAGGATCTTGAGCGCGACCTCGCGATCGAGCTTGGTATCGACCGCCTTCCACACCGCTCCCATGCCGCCCTCGCCGATGCGCTCGATCAGGCGAAAATGCGATAGGGACTCGCCCGGGTCGGTCAAGTAGGTGCTCCCTGCCTCGCGGTCGCTCCTGGGGGTCGCCCCCAAGTTTACGAAGGTCGGCGGGGAAAATACAAGGTGTCAGTTTCCAGGCCGTCAAAAAAGACCGGGGCCTTTACAATCTTGCGGACGATCATGACCCAGCACCGAGTTCTCGAATCCATACGCACCCTATTGAAAGAGGCAGGGGCCGTTTTTCGGGAGATCCACCACGAGCCGACCCGGACCTCGCAGCAGGCGGCTGACGCCCGCGGGGAGTCGATCGAGATCGGGGGCAAGGCGATCGTCGCCAAGGTCGACGACACCTTCCGGTTGTTCGTGGTCAGCGCCGGTCGCCGCCTGAGATCCCGTGCAATCTGCAAGCATCTCGGCGCGCAGCGTTTTCGATTCGCGACACCGGAGGAGCTTCACGAGCTGACCGGCCTCGTGCCCGGCTGCGTCCCGCCGTTCGGCCGACCGATCCTTCCCCTGGATCTCTACGTCGACAGCTCGATCCTCGAGAACGACCGGATCGCGTTCAATGCCGGGTCCCTGACGGACTCGATCATCCTCGACCGCGAGCGCTACATCGAGATCGCCCGGGCCACGGAGATCTTCCCGTTTTCGAAGCCGTGAGTCTAGTTGGCGCGGGCCGTCGCTTCCGCTTCGAGGATCTCGTCGCGGAAGAGCGGGCGACCGGCGAGAGAGACCCAGAACCCCCAACCCGCCAGACCCACCGTCATGGCCACGACGAGCAATGTCGGCAGCGAGTACCACGCCGTCAGGTTGAAGGTCAGCGGGAGATTCTGAAACAACTCACTCATGGTGGCGCCGACCACGACCGCGAGCAGTCCGTAGCGAAAGAACACGAACCAGTGAATGGCCGCGATGACGATGAATCCGATCACGAAGGGCAGTTGGTCGCCGGCGCCGGGGTTGACC
>JBFJTV010000172.1:0-6218 GCA_041625075.1 Candidatus Polarisedimenticolaceae bacterium
GCACGGGTCAGGAGTGAGAGTTGTTCGCGGCTTGACTTGGGGATCGCAGAACCTAGGTTAAGCCGTGCTTTGGCGAAAAAAGGGCAATCGCCCTCTTAGGAACGGAATACGAGGCGCAACATGCTCTTCGGAAGAAATCGCACCCTCGTCGGGCTCGACATCGGGGATAGCTCCATCAAGGTGGTCGAGCTCAAGGATCAAGGGCAGGGCCGGGGTTACCAGCTCGCCAAGCTCGGATGGGAGCCGTTGTCGTCGGAAGCGATCGTCGACGGCGCGATCATGGATTCCCAGCTCGTCATCGAGACGATCCAAAGGCTGTTCCAGCGCTGCAAGATCAAGACGACCCAGGTCGCGACAGCGCTCTCCGGTCACTCGGTGATCGTCAAGCGCATCAGCCTGCCGACGATGAGCGACGAGGAGCTCGCCGAGTCGATCCACTGGGAGGCCGAACAGTACGTCCCGTTCGACATCGAGGACGTCAACCTCGACTACCAGATCCTGGAGGGATCGAGCCTGTCGGGCGAGGGCAACATGGACGTGCTGCTCGCCGCGGCGAAGAAGGACAAGATCAACGACTACACCAGCGTGATCAGCCAGGCGGGTCTCAACCCCGTCACGGTCGACGTCGCCGCCTTCGCGATGCAGAACGCTTTCGAGGTCAACTACGAGTTCGAGCCGCACCAGGTGATCGCGCTCGTCGATGTCGGCTCCGCGGTCAGCTCGATCACGGTTCTTCACGGCGGGACGTCGGTCTACTGGCGCGACATCAACATCGGTGGAAACCAGTACACCGATGCCATCCAGAAAGAGCTCAACCTCTCCGCCGAGCAGGCCGAGCAGCTCAAGCGCGGCGAGGAGATCGAAGGGATCACGTACGAACGGGTTCTTCCGATCCTCACGTCGGTCAACGACGACGTCGCCTCGGAGATCCACAAGACCATCGACTTCTTTAAGCAGATCTCGGCGGCGGACGACCCTCTCGACCGGCTCTTTCTGACCGGTGGTGGCTCGCAGGTTGTCCACGTCAAGGAGGCGCTCGGCGAGCGTCTGGGGACGTCGGTGGAGTTGCTCAATCCGTTCCGGAACATTCCCCCCGCGGGAAGAGACGCCGGGCAGGATCTCGTCAACGAGATGACGCCCACGGCGTCGGTCGCCGTCGGTCTGGCACTGCGGAAGGGAGGAGATTGAGTCCATGATCAAGATCAATCTTGCAGCCGAGCGAAAGGTCCAGAAAAGCTCCGGTCCGTCCCGGAGCTTCAAGTTCGAGCTCGGGGGCAGCAAGAACGCGCTCCTGGGACTGATCCTGGTGGCAGGTCTGGGTATTGCCGGTTTCTGGTGGTGGTCTCTTTCCGGCGAGATGGCTGACTGGAAAAAGAAGAACCAGGAGGCCGAGGCCGAGCTCAAGCGTCTCGAAGACGTCCGGGCAAAGGGCGAGCACTACAAGGCGCAAAAAGCCCTGCTCGAGCGCAAGATCAACTTGATCACCGAGCTCAAGAAGCAGCAGGCCGTCCCGGTCCACATGCTCGACCAGGTGTCGAAGAACCTGCCCGACTTCTTGTGGCTCGAGTCGATGTCGGCCAGCAACAATCAGATCAACGTAGCGGGCAAGGCGACGACCTACAACGCCGTCTCCAATTTCTACAACAACCTGCACGGATCCGGTTACTTCAATGGTGTTGCGTTGGGCGGGGCCTCCGAGGTGCCGGAGGGCGTGTCTTTCAACATGAATTCGAGCTTTATCGCTCCGGGGCAGGACAACCCCGAGCAGACGAGCGAGTAGCAACGTTCGAGCCGGCGACCGCCTGGACGTCAGCAAGACGAACGGGGCGGCGACGGGGGAGTCGACACGATGCTTGAGAGACTTCCGATCTGGGGACAGATGGTGCTGATGGCGGCCATTGCGACCGCGATCGTCGGTTTCGCCTACTTCATCGTTCCGAACCTTTCGGAGATGAAGAGCGACATCGAGAAGCTCAAGACCGAGAACGCCGAGATGGAGCGGAAGATCCTCGAAGGTCGGGCGATCGAACGCAAGCTCCCGGAGTTCGAGCGCGAGATCGCGACCCTCGAGCGCAAGCTCGGCGACATCCAGCAAATTCTGCCGTCCTTGCCCGAGACGGGTGACCTGCTTCGGTGGATCAAGAACCTCGCCGATCAGTCGAACCTCGATCTCAAGTCGTTCAAGCCGGGAGCCATGCAGCCGGCCGAATTTTATAAGGAGTTCCCGATCCAGATGGACGTCGTCGGACGCTACCACGATCTCGGGATCTTCCTCGATCGCGTCAGCAAATACTCTCGGATCATCAACGTCGACAACCTCAACATGAACGCGCAGAAGGGCACCGGAGGCGACAAGACGATCCGGGCCAATTTCACGGCGAAGACGTTCGTCTATGACGAGACCGCCGAGGGGGTGGCGCAATGACCCGGCAACGCGTGAGCTGGTTGCTGGCCGCGCTGGGACTGACGCTGTTGGTGACGGCGTCGGCGCCGGCGTTTCCCCAGGAATCGATGGAGGACTCGCCGATGATCGCGTCCACCGGACCTTCCGGAGAGGCGGTCGAGAGCATCCTGCGCGAGCAGGAGAGGCTCCTGCGTGGGCAGCGCTTCTCCTACGACCCGGCCGGACGGCGAGATCCGTTTCTCTCCCTGTACGAGGAAGTTCGTGTGAAACGCATGGGACCGCGCCCCAAGGGCATCCGGGGAATGCTGGTCACCGAGATCGATTTGGTGGGAATTGTCGAGGATGCCTCGGGTGGAGACGTTGCCTTCTTCACGGGATCGGACAACAAGGGCTACTTTCTTCGGGTCGGAGACCAGGTCTACGACGGCACCATCATCGGAGTGGATCCGAGAACGGGCGCCGTCACGTTCCGACAGCAGGTCGACGATCCCCGTTTGATCAAGCCCTACCGTGACGTCGTGAAGAGACTGATCCCGTTGGAGGAGAGCTCATGAGAAAGCACCGGATCTACGTCCTCGCGGCAATGGTCGCACTCGCGGGGGCGTCGTGGGTTCCCGGCGCCACGGAGCCAACGACGCCCGTGGAGCCGAGCTGGCCCGAGACGTTCCAGTTCGACCCCGCGGACCAGGCGGACCTGCTCGAGGTGGTGGTCGCGGCTAACGACGAGGGCCGGACCATGGTTAGCCTGGTGGGAGACCGCGGGCTGCAGTACGACATCTTCGCGCTGGAGAATCCTCCTCGGTTGGTCGTCGATCTTCCGGGCGTCATCAGCCGTCTGGACGATCACCACTACCCGGTCGGCGAAGCCGGGGTCACGCGCGTGCGTGCTGGGCAATACCGCCAGGAGCCGTACCCGGTTTCACGCGTGGTGTTCGACCTCGAGAGCCCGGTGCCGTACGAGATCGACACGAGCGGCGATCGTGTGATCCTTTCCTTCGGACAGCAACAGGCCGAAGAGGTCGAGCTCGTCGAGATCGCCCGCTCCGAGCCTGTCGAAGCGCCGAGCATCGAGACCGTCGAGAGTCCGTCCTACGACACGGCGGCGGCTGCCGGTTCGGAGCCGGCCGTGGAGCCGGCGGCAGGTCCTGAGCCAGCCGAACGGGAGCCGATCGTCGTGGCCAGCACGGAAGTCTTCGAGGCGGCAGCGAGAGAGATGGTTGCGGCCGAGCCGGCCAGCGCCGAGCCCGTCGAGATGGCCAGCCCTGAGCCGGTCGAGCCGGCCAGCCCTGAACCCGTCGAGCGGAAACCCGTCGACTCGTTCGGTGGATACGACGAGACCAAGATCGCCGTCGAGCCCGTGAGTCTCCCGCAGACCGCGCCGTCGCGCTCCGTCGAGCCGGAGACCCTCGATCAGATCCTCCGCGCTCCGGCGCTCGCGGCCGAGTCGACCGAATCGACCGCGAGGTCCAAGCCGCTTCCGCCGTCGTCCTTCGAGACCAAACAGATCACCACCGATCTTCGGCAGTACAGCGGCAAGCGGATTTCCCTGAACCTGGTGGATGCGGACGTCAAGCAGGTCTTCCGCCTGTTCCACGAGATCTCGGGCCTGAACTTCGTTCTGGACCCGACCGTCGAAGGCCGGGTCACGATCGTGCTCGACAACGTGCCATGGGATCAGGCCCTCGACCTGATCCTCAAGAACAACGGACTGGACAAGACCCTCGAGAACAACGTCATCCGAATCGCGCCGACCCGAAAGCTCGCCGCCGAGGCTGCCGAGCGTAAGCAGCTCAAGGAGGCCAAGGAGCTCGAGGTCGACCCCATCACCATCACGCGGACGCTGTCGTACGCGAAGGCCAAAGAGGTCGAGCGCGTCATCCGTGACAGCGGCGTGCTGACCCCGCGCGGCAAGGTGATCGTCGATGAGCGGACCAACACCCTGATCATCAGCGACATCCCGAAGCGGGCGGCCCCGGTGGATGAGCTCATCACGACGCTCGACACCGAGACGCCGCAGGTCATGATCGAGGCGCGGATCGTCGAGACCTCGCGCGAGTTCGTACAGGACTTTGGTGTGGACTGGGGGTTCACGGCTCTCGCGTCCGCGGAGACCGGCACCCAGGGAGGCAGCTCGTTCCCGAGAAATACCGAGATCAACTACGACCTGAACCTACCGGCGCAGAGCGCCAGCGTGCTGTCGTTCTCGTTCGGCAACATCCTCGACTCGTTCACGCTCGATATCGCCCTCGACGCTCTCGAGGTCCAGGGCCGCGCCCGCGTGCTGTCCTCGCCCAAGGTGGCGACGCAGAACAACGAGCGCGCCGAGATCGAGCAGGGTGTCCGGATCCCGGTCGTCAACACGACGGCGACCGAGATCAACGTGGAGTACGTCTCGGCTTCGCTGAGGCTCAACGTGACGCCGCAGATCACCGCGGACGGCACCGTCATCCTCGACATCGAGGTCGAGAACAATACGCCGGACTTCGTCAACCGCGTCGGCGACGTGCCCCCGATCAACACCCAGCGCGCCAAGACCAAGGTCTTGATCGCCGACGGAGGAACGACGGTCATCGGCGGGATCTTCACCGTCAACGAGGGCCAGAGTGAAACCGGTGTTCCGTGGTTCCGCAACATCCCCGTTTTTGGATGGCTGTTCAAGAAGCGGAACATCACGAACGAGAACAGAGAGCTTCTGATCTTCATCACGCCGAAGATCATGAAGATCGCGTAGCGGAGGCGTCGATGATGCGAAATCAAAGAAACAAGTTGTTGCTCGCTTTGCTCGTGGGGATCGCCCTCCTCGGGGTGTCATGCGCCCAAGGTGATCTGGACTCGGGAGCGGACGTGGTGGTTACGGTTCAGACGATGACAATCCCGCCGGTCACCGGGGCCGCGGGGGGCACCGGCTGTATCTTTACCGTGACGGACGCAACGGCGTCGCTTCTGAGTCAGCCCAAGAGCCTTCCGGCGAACAACTCGCCGGCCAACGACACGGTAATCAGCTCGGTCACCATCAGCTACACGTGGGATGACTTGGCTCTGGTGACCCCGACCCGGACGTTCGAGGTTTCGGGGACGATCCCGGTGAACGGTAGCGGATCCATCCAGTTTCCGCCGATCGCCGCCGGGGACCTGACGGCCGCCTTCTCGGCGCACACGGCAACGCTCAGCATCACGTTCAACGGCGCAACCGTCTCGGGCGATGCGATCACCGTACCGGCCGGAGGCAACCTGACGGTCAACGCCTGTATCTAGTGATGCGGTTCGCTACGGCCGGACTGCTCCGGCCAGCAAGGCTCTGCCTCTCCTCCCGAGGACGAAAAAGGGGTGGAGCGGCGGGGCCTTCGCGTTTTATGGTGGAAGGGCACTCTACCGCGACGGCGGGCGGGGCAGGAAGGGATCGTGAGCGGTCAGGATCGCAAAGAGAACCTCGAGCCGTTTTCGACGGTGACGCACGCGCGTCTTCGGCTGTGCCAGGGAGATACCGCCGCAGCACGGCGGATCGTCGAAACGATCCTGAGCCGCGATCCGGATCACCCGGAGGCGCGCGAGCTCCTGATCGAGATGGCCGCCCGCAAGCGGGCCGGCGTGCCGCGGCGGGCCTCGGAGTCCGGGGAGCTGAACGCTCAGACGCGACGCTTCCGGAAGGCTCTGGGTCGGCAGGACGAACGTCGCCGCGTGATCGAGAGGCTAGAGGACTGGTTGAGACGGATTCAGCGCGATACCGGAGGCGCCCATGCTTGACGATATCCTGAACAACGTCGTCGATTCCCTCCGGGGGGTCCGGGCCATGGTGCTGGTCGATCGCGACGGA
>JBFJTV010000173.1:0-6192 GCA_041625075.1 Candidatus Polarisedimenticolaceae bacterium
GCCGCGAGCTGATCCAGCGCCGGGTTCAGGTCGACAAGAACGGCTACTCCGCCTACGCGCCGAAGCTCGAGCACGCGGTGGTCCTGAGAACCATGCAACGGATGTACCGGCACTTCAGGATCCGGCTTGCCGACGTGATCAACACCGTGAGCGAGGCCGAGCGCGGTGATTTCGACTGGACGTATCTGCGGGAGTTTACGGAGCGGGCGGGCCTGTACCGCGGAGTCGTGTACTTCGTGAACTACGTTCGAGCGCTCTGTCGCGAAGCCGGTTATGAGTTGGAGGTGCCCGCCGAGTTCTACAAGAGCCCGTCCTTCGAGAAAAGCCACGAGCTACCGGTCGTGAGCCGGGGCACGCACTACCGGTTCTCGCGTGGCACGGTGGCAGGGGGCCTCTATCTTTCGAAGATGGCGACCAACGCCAAGGCGCTCAACGCCGGCTCGGTCGCCCGGACAACGCTCGTCTTTCCGCTGGCTGCGCTACGGATGGTCGCTTTCAAGGTGATGGGCAAGGACCTCGTGTGGTAGTCGATCGGGTCACGAAAGAGCTGGCGTCGTGTCGTCCCGACCTGTTCGAGGGCGGCGAGCCGCGGCTCGTCCGGCAGATCCGGCGACGCCGGTCGGACATCTTTGTCTATGACACCGCGGCCGGGAACGGTCGCGGGGGGTCTCACCTCTGGGCCAAGATCGCGCGAGCCGACGATCACTCCGACCGGCACTACTTCTATTCGCCTCCAACCGAGTTCGAGCGGATCAAGTTCATCTACTCCGGCGTCTCGAAGCTCGGCGACGAGATCAAGGAGTTGGTCGTCGTCCCCAAACCGATCTGTTTCCTGCCCGAGACGACCGCGATCGTTACCGAGAAGGTTGACGGCACGCAGCTCGTGCCGGTGCTCGTCCGCGGAAACCTCGCGCACTTGATGCATCTCGGTATCGACCGGCCGCTGGAGCTGGCCCACCGGATCGGGCGGGTGCTCCGCGCCCTTCACGAGCTGACCGGCACCGGAAAGACCGCCCCGCTCGACTGCGATCGGCGGCGCCGGGTCGTCGAGGATTATCAGCGGCAACGCCTCCTCGACGACGATCTGATGGCCGAAATCGGCGACGGGGTTGCGGCATGTCTGGATGAAGTCGGGAAGACCGAGTATCCGGTGTCGATGAAGCACGGTGACTTTCAGCCGGCCAACATCATGCTGGTCGATCGATCCAGGATCGCGATCTTCGACTTCTGGTTCAACACGCCCGACGTCGTACTGACCGACGTCTGCGGCTTCATCATGGGTCTGCGCGCGCTATGTCTCCGTTACCCGATGCCGGGCCGGCACGACTACAACGCGAGGCTCGAAGCGAAATTCCTGAAGGGTTACTTCCAGAACGACGCGGTGCCGTACACCAGCCTCCGCTGTATCGGGTTGTCCTGGCTGCTTCATCAGTACGAGGCGGCGACCACGCGGAGACCGGGCGGCCTTCCGCGCAAGTGGATCGATCACTGCTTCAAGGGGATGTTCCGCAGGCTCCTGGACCGGGACACGAGGGGTCCCGGTGGCCACTAGGGCGTGACCCTCAGGTTCTCGGGTGCCGGGGGTGGGCTGGTGCTGCCTCCGCCTTCGTACATCGCCTGCGTCACCAGCCACATGTCCCCTTGCTCGTTCGCCACGATGAAGTCGTAGCTTCCCGCCCTGAAAGTGATGGCTTCGGCGCCTCCCGAGCCGCTCCCGCCGTTATCGAAGTCGGCCCGCCAGACGTTGGTGGGAGAGGTGAAGAAGTCCGCCACGTCGTTCGACCCCGCGGCGCGCTCGATGACCCAGTGCCAGTTCGCGGAGTCGCTGACGAGCGCCAGTCGCCGCCCGTCCGCGGAGATGTCGGCGCCGGTGATCCAGAACCCGCTGTTGTCGAACTCGCCGACGAACTCGAGCATGGTGTCGACGCCCGGGACCGGCGTCGAGGGCCACCCGAAGACGCGCGCGTTGAGTGGACGCTTCTGGATGAGGTGCGGGAGACCGTCCGCGACAAACAGCGACTCGCAGTCCTGCACACTCTCGGGGTAGTCGAACTGGAAGACCTCGGCCGGTGCGGAGTCACCGCTGCCGTTGGGGTCGGGCTCGGGAATCCTGTAGAGAGTGCCCCGGCCGCCGCCGATCTCGCCGATCCAGAGATTGCCCGAGCCGTCGATCGCGATGTCCTCCCAGTCGCTGTTGGTGGCGCCGGTGACATTGACGACGCGGATGATCTCGCCCTGCTCCGACACCGCGTAGACTTCCGCCGGATGGTTCGAGTCGCCGTGCATCCAGTAGACACCCGGATACTGCCGGCTGGCCGTGATGCCGGAGCCCTCGGGAACGCCGTGGTCGCCCAGATAGATCGGCGTGACGGGAGCCGCGTGCGCGAGCGACGCCGCGAGAACCACGATCACGACAAGCGCTGATTTCTTGAGGAGGTTCGAGATCATGTTGTGTCGTTCCTGTTGGACTACCATGAGAGTCTAACGTAGGGGACAAGTCTTGCGTCGTCAAACCATGTACCGACGCACTTGAAGGCATCGAACTCGGGCGATGACGTTCTCGTCAGTCCGATCACGTTGTCGTCGATCGGCACCGTCCCGTAGCCAGGAAGGCGCGGACTTTTGTAACACGAATGTGCGGTTCGGGAATTGTTGCTATTCGATGTAGCCGAGACCCCGTAGTCGCTCGAGACCGGCCTCGTGCGACGGGTCGGGCGGCGGTTCGCCAACGCGGCCTCGCACGAGCAGCGACCGATCGACACCGGGATAGCCGTCGATCATGCGAACCGGGCGTTCGGCGAGAAGCTCCGGGCGAATCGCCTCCTCGATCACACCACCTTCGGCCGGAGCGAAACGGAGCATCCCCGCGTCCTGGGGAAGACCGAGCAGGTAAAGCACTGTCGGGGCGATGTTGTACAGCGACGCCTCGGTTTCGAGCATTCCGGGCCGCACCGCCGCACCCTTCAAGATCACGATGCCTTCGAGGCGGTGGCCGCCGGAGACGTCGTTGTGCCGTAACCGCACGGGCGAGAAATCCAGGGTGGTGTCGCCGTCGGTCATGGTGGCCGTTCGCAGAGCGTCCTCGGAGAACCGCACGGTGAGCACGGGCGCCCCGGGCTCCCAGTCGTCGCGCGAGGTCAGGAGCTCGATCCGTGCGAACACCGCTGTTCCCGACTCGGTCTCGAGCCGCCGCAGACGCTCGGCGATGCTTTCGGCGGTGCTCGCCGCTGCGTCGACCGGCACGATTCCCGCAGGCTCGACCCCCTCGAGGTTGAGCCAGATTCGCTTGTCTTCGCGATGGAGCTCGGAGATCGCAAATGCGGTTGTGCGCGACCACTCGGTATCTCCGGTTGCGCTCGTGGCGGTGTAACCGACCCGCCGCAGCAGCTCTTCGAGACGGAAGTGGATCGCTTCCTCCGGTTCTAGCGGTCCGCCTCCGTGGTCCGAGACGATGACGAACGTGGCGTTTTCCGGCGCGGCGTCGAGCACGCGTCCGAGCAGGACGTCCACGTACTGGTAGTACGCGGGAATGACGTCGGCGAGATCCTCGCGCCGGGGTGGCTCGTCGGGGAAGGGCTCGTACGACGCGTCCATGTGCTTCCAGTTGACGTGTTGCGCGACGTCGATACCGGACAGATAGGCCACGACCAGCTCGGCCTCGATTCTCGGCGCCAGGACTTCGAGAAAGGCGATCGTGCGGGCATCCTCGATCAGCCGCTCGCCCAGCAGACCGTCGGGACCGATGTGCTCGACGGCCGCGCGCGGGACCCGGACGACCGTCTCGGCTGCGAGCAGCTCCGCCAATTGAGGTGGATACACCTGATTTGCAGCCGGATTCTCGTGGTCGAAACCCTTGGAGACGTAAGCACCCGCGATCGGCTCGGTCGGGAACGAGCCGAACCAGCTCAACACGATGCTCCGGCCGCCAGCGGCTCCGACGCGTTCCCACAGCGCGGGAGAGTGACGATCGGCGGGGCCCGCCTCGACGACTTCGTAGCTCCCGGGCATCTTCACGAGGAAGTTGTCGACACGGTGGATCCGGCGCGGCACCCCGGTGGTCACGGTCGCCCACAGCGCCGGCGAGATCGTCGGGTCTTCCGACATCAGAACGCCCCAGGCTCCGCCGTCGAGGACCCGGGCGAAGCTGGGAAGGAGGCCCTCCTCGAGCATCGGGACGATCAGATCCCAAGTGGCGCCGTCGATCCCGATCAACCACACCGGCCCGGCCAGCGAGCCCGGGGCGGGCAGATCCTCCGTCCATGCGGCGTACTCGACCCCGGGAAAGCTCTCGGTGCCGGCCGGATCGGTGCAGCCGCATGCCAGCGCCAGGGCCGCGAGAGCGATCAGTCCGGCAGTGGGGAGGGCTCGCATCGCAGCCAACTTGGTCCCTGTGCCGGGCGCGGTCAACTCAGCGACGACAGATGGGGTCCGCCTACTGACCAAGACGCAGCAAAGACGCATACAGCACGATCCCGTCCCACAGGTTCCCCAGGCGGAGGTTCTCGTCCGGGGCATGCTGGTTGTTGTCCGGGTTGCAGATCGGGACCCCGTAGATCGGCATGCCGAGCACCTTCTCGAACGGATACACCGGTAGGGTGCCACCGAGAGTGGGCATCAGGACCGGTTCGACCGTCACCGCCCGCGTCGCGGCCTCGATCACCGCGCGCGACACCGGGGTATCCATCGAGCTCCGGACTGCGGGAACGCCGTGGCTCGACGTGATCCGGACCACGTCGCCGTGGTTGCGCAGCGTCTCGCCATCGGGCTCGTCTTCCACGACGCGAAAACCCTGGGCCCGCGCGTGGGCCCGGATCCGTTCCACCTGGGCCCGGGGCTCGACACCTTTGACGAGACGAAGATCGATCTCGGCGGTCGCCGTCGTCGGGATGATCGTGCGGGCGCCTTCACCCACCCACGCCGACGCCATCCCCCGCACGTTGAGCGACGGGAGGTTGATCAGCTCCTGCAGCGTCAGGCCGTCGCCCTCCGGCCGACCCACGAGCAGGTCGTCCATCAGCGCCTCCTCGACGGGCGGGATGGCCGCGAGCGCGGCGAGCTCGGTCTCGGAGAGCGGGACGACGTCCTCGTAGAACCCCTCGACCAGAACCCTCCCCGACCGGTCGCTCATCGACGCGACAAGCCTCGCCAGCTTTTCGGCGGGATTGGGCGCCCAGTTCCCGTAGTGCCCCGAATGGAGGGGGCGGGTGGGACCGTAAACGGTGAGGGTCACCGTCACGATCCCCCGCGTTCCGAAGACCACGGTGGGACGTCCCGACTGGTGGACGGGGCCGTCGGCGAAGATCATCAGATCGGCCGCGAGAAGATCGGCATGGCCCTCGAGCAGATCGCCGATGTTGGGCGACCCGATCTCCTCCTCGGGATCGAGGATGAATTTGGCCTCGACGCTCGGAGGAATCCCGAGCGCCCGCAACGCGTCGATGGCGGCCATCAACGCCACGATCGGTCCCTTGTCATCCGAGGCGGAGCGGGCGTAGAGCCGGGCCCCGGGGTCGGACAGCTCTCCCGTCAGGACCGGTTTGAAGGGCTCCGTGACGGTCCAGCTCGCCGGATCGACCGGCTGGCCGTCGAAGTGGCAGTAGAACAGGACGACCGCTGGCCTTCCCGGGGGCGGATCCTCGGCGGCGAGCCTTCCGTAGACGTAGGGCTTCCCGGCGATCTCGAGGATCCGCGTTTCGATCCCACGTTTTTCCAGCATTCCGTCGAGGTGCCTGGCGTTGACCCAGAGATTCTCGACATCCGCCGAGACGTTGGGAATCGCGAGAAAATCCTCTAGTTCCGCGTAAATCTGAGCGCGGTGCGCTGCCACCCACTCGGTCACGGCCCCGCGATGGCGATCGTCCTCGCTTTCGGCGACGGTCGGGCCGGTTGCGGCGATGACCACGGTCAGCGCGACGAGCAGACGCATGATGGTCGTGATCTTAGCACTACAACTATTAGAGTAACGCGGTTGATGAGCGTGCCCCCCGGGTCCTATGTTTAAATTGAGCTTGGGGTTAGGCCCCGGAGGTCTCATGGAGGAGATGACAGCCTTCCAGCGAAAGCTACTGACGGAGATCTATCGCTTGAAGGGCCGGCATCGTGTGATCCACGTCGACCGCTCCCCCGGCAGCGATCCCGCGGTGCTCTGCGTGGGCCGAAAAAAGTGGGAAAGCACCCGGGCGATGGACGCGC
>JBFJTV010000174.1:0-6169 GCA_041625075.1 Candidatus Polarisedimenticolaceae bacterium
CTTCTCGATACTCACGCGCATTTGGGCGACGACGTCTTCGACGTCGATCGCGACGCGGTCCTCAAGCGCGCGCGTGACGCGGGGGTGCGCGCCGTCGTCACGGTGGGGGAAAACCTCGAAGACGCACGGAAAAACCTGAAGCTGCTGGAGACCCACCCCGAGATGATCCGACCGACCGCGGGGCTCTACCCCACCCGTCTGGACCGCGACGAGGCCCGTGAGATCGAGACGCTGTTGCGGAGCGAGCGGCGGCGCCTGGTGGCCATCGGCGAGGTCGGTCTCGATCACTGGAAGGTCAAGGAGGAAGCCGAGCGCGAGGTGCAGCGCGAGATCTTCGCCCGGTTCGTCGATCTCTCGATCGAACTCGACCTGCCGCTCAACATCCACTCGCGCTCGGCGGGCCGCGATGCGATCGCGGTGCTGCTCGAGCGTGGCGCGAAACGCGCCCAGCTCCACGCGTTCGACGGCAAGGTCTCCACCGCGGAGCCCGGGGTCGAAGCGGGGTTCTTCTTTTCGATCCCGCCGTCGGTGGTGCGCTCGCGTCAGAAACAGAAGCTCGTCAAACACCTCCCCGTCTCGTCTCTCCTGCTCGAGACCGACTCCCCCGTGCTGGGCGCCGAGCGGGACGAGCGCAACGAGCCCGCCAACGTCCGGATCGCGCTGTCCGCGGTCGCCGAGATCAAAGACTTCGCCGAGGAGGAGCTCGCGGAGGCCGTCTGGGAAAACACCGTCCGGCTCTACGGTGATCTCGAGAGCTGGCCACCGGCCTGAACCGGAGCCGCACTAGCCCCGATCGATGTTGGCGGCACGAACGAGACCGCAGACGGACTTGCCGTCGACGATCTCCCCCGAGAGTGCGAGCTTCACGGCCTCGTCAAGAGGCATGGACTCAACCGTCAGGACCTCGTGATCCTCGAGAGCCTGACGCTTCGGCTCGAGATCGGTGGCGACGAACAGCCAGATCTTCTCGTCGGTAAAGCCCGGCGTCGTCCAGATCCAGCCCGCCGGGATCAGCCGCCCCGGACGGTAACCCGTCTCCTCCTCGACCTCGCGGATCGCGCAGGCCTCGGGGGGCTCTTCCCCGTCGAGCTTGCCGGCCGGGATCTCGAGCACCCACGAGTCGGTCGCGTAGCGGTACTGCCGCACGAGCAGGACGTTTCCCTCGGCGTCCACGGGGACGACAGCGGCCGCGCCACGGTGGCGAATGATCTCGAGCTCGGTCTGCTTCCCGTTCGGGAGCCGGATCCTGTCGACCGAGAGGTGAACGACCCTGCCGTCAAAGATCTGCTTCGAGTCGACCAGCTCCGCCTTCTTCATCGAATCTCCCTCGTGATCGGCGAATCGTAGCGCGAATGGATACATGGTGGTGTCGACACTGTTGGACTGACAACCGGTGCGGGATTGTCCGGATCCGGACACCGGCGTCCACCGGCGGACGCCCAGCGGCGTCCGATCTTGCTTCCCGCCTAGCGGAACAGGGACTTTGGTGGCGGCATTCCGTTTCCCCTGGTCCTGAGTCATGGACTGGCCCGAGCAGCCACTCGAGACACTCCCGCACGATCAATTCCTCCCCGAGCACTGTCCGTGGCAGGAGTGCTCATCGAACCGCGGGGACACTGCCTTCAGGTTCCACCGTCACGGGGTCTTCGTACGCCAAAACGACCGACGTCCGGTCCCGCGCTTTCTCTGCCTGGCCTGCAGGAGGACCTTCTCGCTGCAGACGTTCACCACGATCTACTATCTCAAGCGACCGGAGCTCCTCGTCCCCGTCGCCGCCGGTCTCAACGCGGGCTCGGCCCACCGCCAACTGGCGCGCTCCCTCCGCTGCAACCCCACCACCGTGACGCGATTGTCGGCTCGGCTGGGCCGTCACGCGCTGTTGCTCTCCGCCTACGCGCTCGAGTTCATCGAGGACATCTCCGAGCCGGTCGTCTTCGATCACTTCGAGACGTTTGCCTTCGCTCAGGACTACCCGCTCGGCATCGGCACAAGCGTCGGACAGGACTCGTGGTACGTCTACGGTATCGATGCGGCCTCACGGCGCCGTGGAGGCAGGCTCACCCCGGCCCAGAAACAACGCCGCAAGGCCCTCAAAACAGGACGTTATGCCGTCCCAGGAGCGTACGGTCGGTCGTTTCGCGAGGCGGTGGACCGGCTCCTTGACCGGGTGAGGAAGGCCGACCGTCTCGAGCTCGTCAGCGACGGCCACCCGAGCTACGCGCGTGAGATCAAGCATCACGCCGAACGCGACCGTATCGCTCACGGCGTCTATCCGAATCCGCCCCGCGGACCCAAGGGATCACCCAGGAGCCCCGAGGCGATCGAGCGCGACCGGCAGATGTTCGCGGTGGATCTCCTCCACGGCCTGATCCGTCACAGCGTGGCGCACCACCGTCGCGAGACGATCGCCTTCGGCCGGCGGCACAACGCGATCATGGAGCGTGCCTTCTTGCTTGTGGTGTGGCGCAACCTGGTCAAGCGGACATCCGAGCGAAAATCGGCAAGCGCGACGCCGGCAATGCGACTCGCTTTGACGCGCGAACCCTGGAGCTGGCGGCGGGTGTTCGCACGTCGGCTGTTCTTCTGGCAGGCTACCGTGCCCGACAGCTGGATGCGGGTCTACAGACGACTTTGGATCACCCCAGCGCTAGGGCGAAACTGCTTGCACACCCTGAGACACGCGGCCTGAGAGCAAGCGCGGGCCTCGCCTTCTTCGGCCAAACCCTCCACCACGTCGCAAGGCTCGTTTCAAACGTGCAGGCGATTCGAACCCACAATCTGGCCACCACCATGGAATGGATAGCGGGCGCGTCGAAGTCCGACCATAATGTCTCCCGCGGCGACATTGCCGGAGGAGGGACCATGGACCGACCGATCTATCTCGATCACAACGCCACGACACCGCTTGCCCCCGAGGTGATCGAGTCCATGGTGTCCGCGCTGCGTGATCTGTGGGGCAATCCGTCCTCGGCGCATCGCTTCGGTTGCGACGCTCGCGAGGCCATGGAGCGGGCGCGCGAGCAGGTCGCCGAGCTACTCGGGTGTGACACCGACGAGATCGTCTTCACGAGCGGCGGAACCGAATCGGACAACACCGCGATCGTCGGTGTCGCGGAGGCTCTCGAACAGCGCGGGCGTCACATCGTCATCTCGGCGGTCGAGCACGCGGCGGTCGACGAGGCCTGTCGCTATCTCGAGAAACGCGGATGGTCCGTGGATCGTGTCGACGTTGACGAGAACGGTCGGGTCCGCCTCGGCGATCTCCGGCTGGCGCTCTCCCCGGGCACCACGCTGATCTCGGTGATGCACGCGCAGAACGAGACGGGGGTCATCCAACCGATCGCCGAGATCGCCCGTATCGCGCGCGACCAGGGTGTCGTCTTTCACTGCGACGCGGCACAGACGGTCGGCAAGATTCCCGTCCGGGTCCGCGATCTCGGCGTGGATCTGTTGACGCTCGCCGGACACAAGTTCTACGGTCCGAAGGGCATCGGCGCGCTTTACATCAGGCGCGGCACGCCCTTCGAGCGATGCGCGCGTGGCGCGGGTCATGAACGGGGACGGCGCGCGGGCACGGAGGACGTCGCGAGCATCGTCGGGTTGGGTGAGGCGTGCGCTCTCGCCACGCGCGAGATCGCCGAACGCATCGCGCACCTGCAAGAGCTTCGGGACCGTCTCGAGCAACGGCTGCGAAAACACTTCCCGGAGCTCGTCGTTCACGGCGGCGGAGCCGAGAGATTGCCGAACACCCTGTACGCCGGCTTTCCCGGGGTTAACGCCGACGCGCTCGTGGGACAGCTCGACGGGGTGGCCACCGCGACCGGTGCGGCGTGTCACTCGGGAGTCACGGAACCCTCGCGGGTTCTCGGAGCGATGGGAGTCCCGCCCGAGCTGGCCGTCTGCACCCTGCGTTTGACCACCGGGCGCGACAACACGCTCGAAGAGATGGACGCCGCGGCCGACCGCATCGCCGAGGCGGCCGCCAGACTGTAAACCAGCCAGCAGCTCAGCGTCGGCGCGAGAGAGACAGGGCAAAGGTCTGCCCCGGGTCGGTGAACCAGTGTGTCAGCTCGAGATTGGCTTCCGCGAGCATCGCCTCGACCGACTTCCTGGTGTACTTCCGCGAGATCTCCGTGAGCATCCGCTCGCAGCGGTCGAAGGCGACGTCGAGGTCGAGCGCTTCGAGACGGACCGTCTGCGCCGATCTGGATCTCAGATAGATCTCGACCTGTTCCTTGTCGGCGTTGAAGAACGCGACGTGATCGAACGCCTCCGGGTCGAAGTCACCGTCGAGATGCCGGTTGATCACGCGAAGCACGTTGCGGTTAAAGTCGGCGGTCACTCCCTGATCGTCGTTGTAGGCGGCCTCGAGGACCGCACGTTCCTTGACGAGGTCGGTCCCCAGCAGAAAGTAGCCGTCGTCGCCGACCATGCGATGGACGTGAGCGAGAAACGCCCGCGTCTGATCGGGTTCGAGATTTCCGATCGTGCTTCCGAGAAAGGCGACGAGGCGGTTGCTGCCGAGGGGCACCCGGTCAAGATGCCGCTCGAAGTCGCCGACGATGGCGTGAAGGTCGAGCCAGGCGTACTGCGACAGCAGCCGTTCGGCGAGGTGCTCGATCATCGCGGAGGAGACGTCCACCGGTAGGTAACGCTCGAGACGTCCCGACGAGCGGCTCGCTTCGATGAGCGTGTGGGTCTTGGACGCCGAGCCCGGCCCGAGCTCGACCAGCTCGCGCGGCTCGACGATCGAGGCGATCTCGGTCACGAAGTCCTTGAGCAGGCCACGCTCCGCGCGGGTCAGGTAGTACTCCGGAAGTCGCGTGATGCGCTCGAACAGCCAGCTTCCGCGCTCGTCGTAGAAGTACTTGGGCGAAAGTTGTTTCGGGGTCCGCGTCAGCCCGCGACGGACGTCGTCGGCCATGGTCGCGAGGGCGCCGGCCTCGTCGACATAGACATCGATGGCTACCCGGGACGTGTCCACGATCCGAAGAGTCTAGCAGACCTCACCAAATGGGGACGTCCCGGGATTTGGGGGTGGTAAAGTACGGCGGGTCGAGACGCTGGAGCAGAAGCATTGAGCCGAAAGGTCACCCACGACGGCAGCGGGAACTTGGAGGTTCGCTTCCCGTTCGACCGCCGCCTCGTCGATCTCGTCAAGACACTCCCCGGAAGACGCTGGAATCCCGAGGGCAAGTACTGGTTTCTCCCGGACGACCGCGTGGTGGAGATCGTCGAGGCGCTCTACTCCGAGGGGTTCAGGTTCGACGAGCACACCCGGCGGATGTACGGCGAGCACGGCGGATCGTTGCCGCTGGAGCCCGGCCCCGCCGCACGCGCGCCGTCGACCCCGCAGGGAAGCCTGTTCTCGGATCCCGAGCCCGTGGCGCTCGAAGACGGCATCGCGACGGCGAGTGGAAACGACTACTCCGTCTCGCGTCTCAACGAAGAGGTCAGCGCCGTTCTGGCGCGGGCCTTCCCGGATTCCATCTGGATCGTCGGTGAGATCAGCGGGTTCAACAAGAACGCGCACAAACGACACGTCAGCTTCCATCTCGTCGAACGCGACAAGAGCGGCAGCAGCCTGGCGGAGGTCGGCGCGACGCTGTTCGAAAGCGACAAGCGCGAGATCCTGCGCAAGCTCCAGGCCGCGGGTGATCCGTTCCGGCTCGAGGACGAGATCCAGGTTCGCGTGCTCGCGCACGTCGAGCTGTACGTTCCGTGGGGCTCGTACCGAGTGGTGGTCGACGACCTCGACGTCAACTACACGCTGGGCGAGGCGGCCCGACGCCGCGAAGAGATCATCCGCCGCCTGACCGACGAAGGTCTTCTCGACGTCAACCGGTCGCTGACCTTCCCGCCGCTGCCGCTACGCGTCGGGCTGGTCACGAGCCTGCACTCGGACGCCTACAACGACGTCCTGCGAACCCTGCAGGAGTCCGGCTTTGCGTTCGCGATCACCGCGCACGGCGCGCGCGTTCAGGGACGCCAGACCGAGCCGTCGGTGCTCAATGCCCTCGACTGGTTTCGTGACCGGTCCGGGGAGTTCGATCTCCTTCTGATCTGTCGCGGAGGTGGGTCGCGCACGGACTTGAGCTGGTTCGACTCGGACGCGCTGGGGCGTGCGGTCGCGCGGTTTCCCTTGCCCGTGGTGATCGGCATCGGGCAC
>JBFJTV010000175.1:0-6164 GCA_041625075.1 Candidatus Polarisedimenticolaceae bacterium
GGTGCGGGCGGCAGCGTCGCGCGTCGCCTCTTCCCGGATGCGCTCGATATAGGCCTTCACGCCGGCGAACCGCTCGAAGTAGGTCTTGATGAAGCCGCGCGCCTCCATCCGGGGGATTCCCTGGTCGCGCGCCAGCCGTGTTTCGGACATCCCGTAGATCATCCCGAAATTGACCGCCTTGGCGCGCCGC
The DNA here is from genome assembly GCA_041625075.1 of Candidatus Polarisedimenticolaceae bacterium. Classification (GTDB taxonomy): domain Bacteria; phylum Acidobacteriota; class Polarisedimenticolia; order Polarisedimenticolales; family Polarisedimenticolaceae; genus JBFJTV01. Next base: position 191 of record JBFJTV010000175.1, read on the forward strand.
CGCATCGCGTCGGTCACGAGACCCGGCTCGACACCGAAGACGCGGGCCGCCGTGTGGCGGTGGATATCCTCACCGCGCCGAAAGGCGTCGAGCAGCTCGGCGTCTTGGGTCAGGTGCGCCAGGATACGGAGCTCGACCTGGGAGTAGTCGGACGCGAGGAAGACGAACCCCGGGGCCGGAACGAAGGCCGAGCGGATCCTCAAACCGGCGTCGGTGCGCGCGGGGATGTTCTGCAGGTTGGGGTCAGACGACGACAGCCGCCCGGTCGCGGCGCCGGTCGGGTGATAACGCGTGTGCACCCTACCGTCGTCGGGGTCGATCAGCAGCGGCAGGGTGTCGACGTAGGTTCCCTTGAGCTTGGCGAGCTCGCGGTACTCGAGCAGCGCGCCGGCGATCGGGTGCTCGCCCGCCAGCTCCTCGAGCGTCTGCGCGTCGGTCGAGCTGACCCCGCTCTTGGCGGTCTTCTTCCCCGGCTTGAGCCCGAGGCGGTCGAACAGCACCTCGCGGACCTGCTTGGGCGAGTCGACGTTGAACTCGACACCGGCAAGACGCAGGATCTCGGCCCGCGTGCGGTCGAGCTCGACGGTCATCTCGCTCGACATCGCCTCGAGCACCGTGGGGTCCACACCGATTCCCCAGGCCTCCATCCCGGCGAGGATGGGGAGGAGCGGACCGTCCACCTTGTCGTACAGCTCGCGGAGGCCGCTCTCGTCGAGCTTGTCGCCCAGAACGTCGGCCAGGCGGAAGACGACCTCCGCGCTTTCGGCCGCATATCCCGCCGCCTTCTCGAGCGGCACGTGGTCGATGCTGACGCGACGTGCCCCCGAGCCGCCGATCTCCTCGTAGGGCGTGCAGCGATGTCCCAGGTATTCCTCAGCGAGACTTGCCACGTCGAAACCCGAGCGACCGGCCTCGAGCAGGAACGCGGCGACCATCGTGTCGAGACCCCAGGACTCGACGGTCATCCCGTCCCGGCGCAGGAGATGAAGATGGCTCTTGAGATCGTGCGCGATCTTGGGAACGGCGGGGTCGGCGAGCAGAGGACCGAGCACGTCTCGGAGCGTGCCGAGGTCGAGGTGCTCCTCGGCCGCGAGCCCCTCGTGACGAACCGGCACGTAGACCGCTTCGTCGCCGTGGGCGAGCGAGACGCCGACGAGGGCGGCACGCATCGGGTCCGGACCGTCCGCCCAGCCGAGCACCACAAAGCGGCCGTTCTTCTTGCACAAGGACACGGTCTGTTCGAGCTCCGCCCGGGTACGGACGGTGCGGTAGGTCGCCGCCGCGGCCGCGGGTTCGGCGGGAGGCTCGTCCGGGGCGGTCGGAGCGGTGCCGGCGGCCTCGGAAGCGATCTCTCGCGCCAGCGCCCGGAAGTCGAGCTTCTCGAAGAGCGCCAGAAGCGCCCGCGGGTCGTCCTCTCCCACCGCCAGGGCCTTTTCGTCGAGGGTGAGCGGGGCTTCGCGGTTGACTGTCGCGAGCTCGCGGCTGAGAAGGGCGCTGTCCTCGTGCTCGACCACCGCGGACCACATCCTGCGCGCACTCCCCTTGTCGAGCCCCTTGATCGCGCGTTTGAGCTCCTTCCACTCTTTGAGCGCGGTTCGCCCCGGCACACCGGCGATCGACTCGAGCGTTTTGGTCGGTGTCGCGTTGATCACGGCTTCGACCTCGTCGAGCCGCTTGCGGAACTCGTCGTCGGCCTCGTGCTCGCGAAGGTCGGTCAGCGCCTCGACGAACGCGTCCGTTGCCGCGACGGTCGCGGTGGCGGTCTTCTTGGCGAGCGGCTTTTCCTTTTCGGCGACGGCGATGTACTCGACAAGGCGATCGCGGGCGTTGTACAGCGTGACGAAGCGGCGCGCGCGGGCGATGACGTTCTCGACGGGACCGTAGGTGCGGACCATCGTGAGCGCGGTCTTGCCGCCGACGCCCGGAACACCGGGGATGTTATCCACGGAGTCGCCCATCAAACCGAGGACGTCGCGGACGAGACCGGGCGGCACGCCGAAGCTCTGCTCGACCCCGGCATCATCGAGCCGCACGTTCTTCGCCGGGTTGAGCAGGACCACACCGTCCTCGACCAGCTGCATCAGGTCCTTGTCGGAGGCCACGATGACGACCTCGTAGCCCGCCTCGTGACCGAGGCGGGTGTAGGTCGCGATGACGTCGTCGGCCTCGTAAGCCTGCAGCTCGAGCACGGGGATGCCCATCGCGCGGCAGACGTCCTTGGCGTAGGGCACCTGGCGGTTGAGGTCTTCTGGTGCGGCCTTGCGGTTCGCCTTGTACTCGGGGTAGCGCTCGTGCCGGAAGGTCGGACCGGGCAGATCGAACGCGACCGCGAGAAACTCCGGGCTCTCGTCCTTGATGAGCTTGCGCAGCATCGTGGTGAAGCCCAGGACGGCGTTGGTCGGAACTCCCTCCTTGTTGGTGAGCCCGGGGAGAGCGTAGAACGCCCGGAACAGCTGCGATGTGCCGTCAACGAGGTACAGCGTCTTGGCCATGGTCGGCCTGATCTTATCTCAGGGTGCGCCCCAGAAGAGTCGCCGGGCCGCGGCAAGGCCGCACTTCTGGTATTGGTCGTAGGCTTCGGCCGCCGACTCGCGGACAGCCTCGGTGGGGCGGAAACGGCGCAGGTCCGAGTACCGGAACTCCCACTCTGGGGTGACGAGAACGCCGTCGTCCCCGGCCCGGTACCAGGGAGCAAGATCTTCGGGGCTCGTCAGCACGTGAATGTCCTGTGTTCGTTGGACACGTTGGCGGGAAGTCTACCGTCTTTGGACGGTGAGATCGTTTCACGGGCTGTCGCCGCCGTCACCACCGGGCGGGCTGACGCGTTCCATCTCCGCCTTGATACGCCAGAGAAGGTAGAAACCCGCGCAAAGCAGGATGACGGCGATGACGGTCCAGCGTGAACGCGGCTCGCTGAAGACGTACGCTGCACCCGCGACGAGAACCACGATGGGGATGAGCGTTGCCCCGGACGTCTTCCAGATCCGCTCGGCCGCATCGACGGCACGTGGCAACACACCCTGGTCCGGGCCAAGAGGGACATACCCCTTGGTCTCAAGCTGTTCGCTCTGTTCCCGGCGCACCCTGGCTCGCTGACGCTCTCGAATCCAGAAGAGGAAGGAAACGACTACGGTCGCGACCCCGACGACGAGGTGAATCTCGCTCATGCTGGATTCTCGCGCGCGTCGGACGTGGCGTCAACCTCGATGCAACAGCGCCTACGGCGACCCCAGAAACGCGCGGAGCTCGCCGGGGGCGTCGAGGGACTCGAACGCGAGCACGCCGGGGCCGGTCCGGGAGATCGTTCGTGCGTTGGCCCACTCGATGCGGTACGCGTTGCCGTCGAAGGGCTCGTCGGGCCACGTCGCCAGCTCGATCCAGCGATCGGTCGCCAGCTCGTAGGCCGCGACCTCCTCGATCTTGCTGCGAGTCGGGAGCGAGACGTCCGGGAAGGCCGCCAAGCGTTGCTCCTCGAGCACGTCGCTGACGGTCGCGAGCAGCATCGCGCCGTCGGGTGACGCTTCGAGCGAGACGCTCAGATCGGACCACGCGCGCAGCTCGCGCGGCTCCTCACCGGGCCTCGCGACGAAAACTCGCGTCGCCTCGTCGGTCGTCTCCACCCATGCGAGCCGGTCTCCCGTCACCCATCGGGGCGTGTGGTAAACCGCGTTGAAGACCGTTTCCTCCCCCGTGGTGGTGTCGAGCACCACGACACCGGGGCGCTCCCTGTGGCCATAGTCGAGGATCCAGTACCGCCCGGAGGGCGACAGTCGTGGATAGCGTAAGTACCAGATGACGCCATGGTCGCGAACGAGCGGTTCGCTCGCCAGCGTCCCGCGCTCGAGATCGATCTCGAAGACGCCGTAGGACACCCCGCGACGTGGTCCGTCTTCGCCCTCGCCCTCGTTTTCCTCTTCGGGGCGCTCCTCCGCGAGGTCGTCGTAGGCGAGAAAGACCCGGCCGTCGTCGATGGGGCCGACGAGGCTCCAGGACCACGAATCCAGTGCGATCGGGATGCTCTTCCTGTCCCCGGTCTCGGGAGAGTAGATCAGCATCCGGCTCGGGCCGACGCGCGACATCATGGTCAGCAGCAGCCGATCCCCCACCCACCGGATGCTGTTGACGAAGTCGTCCTCGCGGAGCTCGAATTCACCAACCGACCTACCCTCGGCGTCGAACAGCCTCAGCCGCTCCATCGCGGTCTGTCGTCCGAGCGCCCCCGTGAAGGTGATCACGGCCAGCCGCGTCCCGTCAGAGTTCCACGCCGACCTCCAGATCGGGCCCGCGATGAACCGCTGCGACTCGGCGGTATCGGCGTCGACGATCCAGCCGCCGACGTCGGCTCCGACAAAGGTACCTGTGTTGGACGCCAGGATGTGGCCGCCGTGGGTCAGCGCACGCGCCGTCAAGCGCACGGCCGCGGTCGCCGTCACGGCGAACATCCCGACACCCACGACGAGCGCGACGGCCAGCGTGACCACGCCACGTTTGATCCGTCCACGCCCGGCGGGCTCGCCGCGACAGAGCGCGAGATACGACGCGAGCGGGTAGGCGAGAAGAAACAGGATCGAGCTCAGCGGTCCCACGGTCACCCCACGGTAGGCCGCGAGGGGGAAGGCGCCGGTCAACGCCGCGGCCAGCTGCAACGGGATCGCGACGAGAATCACGGCAATCAGCAACGCCGCGAGCGGCGAGGTCACCAGCGACGCCGCCATCATCCCCGCCAGCAGGCAGCACACCAGGGCCGCGGGGCCGGCCCCGAACAGGATCAAGACCGGGCGGTCGAAATCGCCGTTTGCGAGCGACACCGTGAGCGTTACCAGACCCCACCACATCAGGAGGTGGCCCACCGCCACGACCAGCGCGGAACCGGTCGCGGCGGCCCATCTGGCGACCCACGCGCGCGAGCGAGGAACGGGACGCTCGAGCAGAAAGCTCTCGGTCCCGGCGGCGCGATCGCCGGCGAACGCCTGTACCGAGACGAGCAGCGAGATCAACGGCCACAGCCCTAGCGCCAGGACGGCCGGCATCGCTCCGATCAGAATCTCGTGCAGCGTGTAGGGCCGGCTCATCTCGATAAAGGGGAGCCAACCCTGGCGCGCGGCCGAGGGTGCGGAGAGTCCGACGAACAGCACCATCGCCCCGAGACCGAGACCGACCCAGCGGAGGGCGCGAAGCTGTTTCCATTCTTTGAGCAGGAGTGTTCTAAACATGACGGGTCTCCGCATCGCGGCCGCCCCGAAGACACGCGACCAGGATCTCCTCGAGCGACAGCGGCTCGAGCTCGACGCTGGTTGCGCCGAGCCCGCGTAGCTTCGCCGCGAGATCGCCGTTGCCGCCCTCGGCGACGACCGAAAGCACCCGCCCGGTTGTCTGCGCGTCGATCTTCCCGGGAACGTCGACCTGGCGCGGCGCGTCGTCCTCGAAGACCGCGACCGCGCGGCGCACGCGTTGCTTGAGCTCCTCGACCGACCCCTCGAGCACGAGCTTCGCGTTGTCGAGGACCGCGACGCGGTCCGAGACGCGCTCGACGTCGTGCACGAGATGCGAGGCGTAGATGACCGCGCCGCCCTCGGCGGGAACCGCCTCGAGAATCCCCTCGAGAACCTCGCGCCGAACCAACGGATCGAGCCCGGCGGTGGGATCGTCGAGAAGAAGCAGCCTCGGTCGTGCCGCGACGGCGAGGACCAGGGCGACCTTGGTCCGCGTGCCTCGCGAGAGGGTCTTGATCCGCGCCTTCGGGTCGAGGTCGAGCTTGCCGCGTACCGTGCGGGCGAGATCGGCGTCCCAGCTGTCGTGCAGCCCCGCGGCAAAACCGATGATCTCGCCGACGGTCATCCAGGGGTACAACGCCGATTCCTCGGAAAGCAGACTCGTCTGTCGGCGCACCTCGATCCCCTGGGTCATGGGGTCGAGACCCATGACGCGCACCGTGCCCTCATCGGGGTAGAGCACGCCGTGAGCGATCCGCAAC
>JBFJTV010000176.1:0-6162 GCA_041625075.1 Candidatus Polarisedimenticolaceae bacterium
AACAAAAGTGAACGCCGGTGCGATCGAGCGTCGCAAACGTCGAGTCATGGCCCCTCCTTGGTTCAGACGAACTCGGAGTTTACCAAGGAAAGCAGACCGATCCGTTTTGGGGAGTACGAGGCGTGGAGCGGGCCCGCTTGAACGAGCGGGCCCGCACCGTGGGCTGACTACTGACCGATCGAAATCGCAGACGGCGGTCCAACCGGGGGATGGATCTGGAGGTTGCCACCCCGGATGTACCCTCCCACCGAGTAGATGACGTCGGAACCCGGGTCGGGCCCGGCGTGGATCGTGATGGTGTAGAAATCCGCGCAGTCGCAGTCGACCATGCCGCCCGCGGATCCTCCCGCCGGGCATATCGACTCGTCGCCCTCACCGGGGTTGGTCCCACCGGGCTCACCCGCGTCCTCGATGTGGACGGAAAACCAGTGTAGCGACACGCCCTCGATCACCATATCGGCGATGGGGGCGCTGTTCCCGACGTTGTTGAACGCGCCGACGCCCTCGAAGTCGATCTGGTGGGCCGGTGCCGGACGCGCGGGGTTGCAGAACCCCGGGTCGCTGCACACGATCAGGTCGATCTCGGTGTCGTCAGGAGCGCTTGCAGTCCCGGCGTGGAAGACGAATCGCCCGTCCGGTCCGCGCTGCTGGTGGTGGGTCCACTCACCAAACGGCTGCGGTTGAGAAGCGGTCGGCGCCCCGGCCTGTCCACCGAACGTGTAACGGTTCACGCGGTTTCCGCTGGGTGACTCGCCCTCGGCCAGACTGCCGTCCCAGGGGTCCGTGTCGTTACCGCCACCGGTGACGCGGCACTCGAGCGGCGGCTCCTCGCCCCCGTTACAGTCAACTTCCGCGCAAGTCTGGTCGGGGAACAACGTCCCCTGAAAAACGTCTTCGCAACGATCCTGCCGGAGATCGTCAAAACAGGATCCATCCGGCTTGCAACACGCGCCGAAGACGGCCCACGCGCTCGTCGACGAGATCACGGCGACCGCGAAGAGACTCAAAGCCAAAACAAACGTACGCTTCATGATTCTTTCCCCCTTGTTGGACAAGACACGCTCGCTGACTCAACGACGCTTCAGATTGGGTTCATTAGACCGCGGAAATCGCCGAAATGCAATGGAAACTGGCCTCGGCGGCGCCGCGCCTTGAGTTTTCTGTAGTCTGTCGTTGTTTTCCGGAGCTCGTTGCGAGCTAATGCACGTAACCCAGGCTTCGCAGGAGCTCGAGCGTCGATTCGGGGATCTCGACTTCCTCGGCCTCCGCCCGCTCGCGGGCGGCGAATCCTTCCAGGAACTTCGCGAGCCGGCGCGCGGTCTCGTCGCTCGGGTCGAAGATGTCGTGCTGCTCGCCGGGGTCCTTCACGATGTCGAACATCTGAAAGCCCGCCTCGACGGGAACGCCCGCCGCGTTTCGGCCGGTGTCGCGCGTCTGGATCAGCTTGTAGCGCGGTCCGCGGATCGCTCGACGGATGACGTTGAAGCGATGGGTCTCTGCGTAGGCGAACGGTCGAGGCTCCGAGAGCTCCCCGGTCTCGATCAGCCCCGTCAGGTCGCGCCCGCGAAAACCGTCCGGTTGCGTAACACCGAGCCGACCGAGAATCGTCGGCGCGACGTCGATCAGCTCGACCGTGTCGTCGATGACTGCGCCGGCGTGCTCCGCGTCGGGAAAACGGACGATGAGCGGAACGCGGATGATCTCGTCGTAGAGCGTCCAGCCGTGACCCTCCATCGAGAGGTGGTCGTTGAACTCCTCGCCGTGGTCGGAGACGATCACGACGAGGCAGTCGTCGAGTCCGACGTTCGCATCCACTGCATCGAGCAACCGACCGATCTGTTCATCGGTGTACCGGATCTCGGCGTCGTAAAGCGCCTCGACATGGTCGCGATCGCGCGCATCGATTGGCGCCTCGTAGAGCGGCAGGTACCTGATGAACGGCACCAACCATTTGTACCGCCCGGTGGCGGAACCTGTGTAGTCGGGATCGTAGAGCCTGTCGAAGGGCTCCGGTGGAGCGTAGTCCATGTGCGGATCAAAGTAGTGCACGAACAGGAAGAACGGCGCCTCGCGCTCGCGCTCGAGCCATTGGATCGCGGCGTCGGTCGTCGGCCCGGCTGGGACGGCACCGGCACCCGCAGCCATCATGAGGTTGTCCTGGTCGATGAGCTCGGCGAAGTGCGCAAAGCCCCGGTCGAAGCCGTACAGCTTGCTGACGTAGACCCACGTGACGAACGCGCCCGTGTCGTAACCAGCATTCTGCAACGCCTCCGCCAGCAGTACGGCGGCATCCTTGATCCTGGTGTTGTTCTCGACGGCGCCGTGCTCATGGGAATACTGCGACGTCAGGAGCGAGGCGTGCGCCGGCAGCGTCCAGCTCGATTGGCTGAACGCGTTCGAGAATCTCACCCCCTGCTCGGCGATCGAATCGAGAACCGGCGTCGTCGGGCGCGGGTAACCGTAGCTGCCGACGTGATCCGCGCGAAGCGTGTCAATCGAGATCAGGACGACGTTCGTGGGGTGCTCGTCGGCGGGGGCGCATCCAGGCTGTAACAGGAAGGCGACCAGCACTGGTGCGAGAGTCGCGACGACGCAGCGCCCGATCACGCGTCGTGCCGCGCCGAGGACCGCTCGAGACCTCGTAGGAGTGCCGATCGCCCGCAGACCCGTCTTCACCGCCGTACTTCTCCGGAATCGGAATTGTCTAAAGTGAGAGTCTACAGCAGCGGCGAGGTCAGCCGGGCCAGTCGAACCGAGAGTCGGAACCAGAACGACCTGTTGCTGTACTCCCCTTCGCCCAGCAGCTTCGATTTCGCGAAGTCCGCCTCGAACATCCGCTCGACCTCCGCCGCGAACGCCTCGTCGGCTATCACGGCCGTGATCTCGAAGTTCAGGCGAAACGAGCGGTTGTCGAAGTTGGCCGTTCCGATTGTCGCCACGCCGTCGTCGATGAGCATCACTTTCTCGTGGAGGAATCCGTCGGTGTAACGGAAGAACTTCACTCCCGTCCTCCCCGCATCGTCGAAGTACGAGAACGCGGCGAGATAGACCAGGAGGTGATCCGGGTTCGCCGGGATCAGAATTCGAACGTCCACGCCACGGAGCCCCGCAAGCTGCAAGGCTCCAACCACGGACTCGTCCGGCACGAAGTACGGACTGGCGATCCAGATGCGCTTCGTGGCCGAGTTGATGGCGTGGACAAACATCAGGCCGGCGGTCTCGAGCTCATCCGCCGGGCCGGTGGGTCCGATCAGGATGGGAATGTCCCCCGACTCCGAGGGTTCGGGTGTCCAGCTCAGCTCGAGGATGTTCCCCGTCGCCCAATACCAGTCTTCCGCGAAAGAGAGCTGCGCACCGAGAGCCGCGGGACCCTCGATCCGAATGTGGGTATCTCTCCAGTTCCCGAATCTCGGGTCTTTCCCGAGATACTCGTCGCCGACATTGTGCCCACCGACCCACGCGGTGAGGCCGTCGACGACGACGACCTTGCGGTGATTCCGGAAGTTGATCTGGAAGCGGTTACCTGGTCCCTGCCGGGTGTGAAAATCGAAGACCTCGGCCCCCGCCTCGCGAAGCTCGTTGACATATTTGATCGGGAGATCGTAACTACCGACCTCGTCGTACAGGAAGTAGACGCGCACCCCCTTCCTGGCCTTTGCGACGAGGCGAGACTTGATTTCATGACCGAGCTCGTCGTCACGAACGATGTAGAACTGGAACAGGATGTAGTCGGTGGCGGAGTCGATCCCCTCGAGAATGCTCTTGAAAGTGGCGTCGCCGTCGATCAACAACTCGGCATCGTTTCCTCGCAGAAAGGGAATGAGCGCCATCGTCTCGGCCGCACGCGCCGCTTCGCTCTTCTCGGACTCGGGCACTCGGTAAGGGTCGAGACCCTTTTTCATGACCTGGATGCGTTCCAAAATCTCGTGTTCGCTCACGCGTCGCGCCGTGACGTATCCCTTGAACTTGTTGCGCCCGAGAACCCAGTACGCCGGGACCGCTACGTACGGGAAGGCGTTGAGGGAAACGGCCCACGCGATCGCGCCCTGTGAGGTCCGGGTGCTCATGACGGCATGGATGGACGAGAAGAAGCCGAGGATGTGGGCGAGAAGTATAGCCGTCGCAACCTGCCACTTGCGGCGCTTGAACCACGCCTTCTCGGGCTTCGCCTGCTTGATAGGAGTCCCCTGTTCTGTCTTCTCTTCGCTCATTCCCAATTCCGACCCATGCTTGCCGCACCCAGGGCAATAGACGCTCGAAGTCGCCTTCTGCCCGCTCGAGGAAGCCCGATGATAAACCGTTGCGCCTCGTCCGCGAGATCGATGTGTAGCTCCCGCGTCGCCCCTTGGTATGATCTCGGCCAGTCTTCAAGAGAGCTTCACATGGCGGTCGCGGCCAGATTGCAGGGGCCAACCAGGCCAGGGTGTCTGGAATGAAGAGTTTCCTTCGCCAGCCTCTTTTTCACTTCGTGGTGATCGGTATCGCGTTCGGCATCCTGTACGCGTGGGTTTGGAAGCGCGACGATGCCGCGTCCGACCGGACGATCCGTATCACCGCAGCCGACATCGCGAGGCTCGAGGCGGGTTGGCAGGCACGCTGGAACCGTTTTCCGACGCCCGAGGAGAAGGCCGGTCTGATCCAAGCGCAGATCCGCGAGTCGGCGCTCTATCGCGAAGCCGTGGCCATGGGCCTCGACGAAGACGATCCGGTGATCCGTCGTGTCCTCGTGCAAAAGCTGGAGACCATCGCCCGCGACCTGGTTGAAATCAGTCTCGCTCCGACCGAGCAGGACCTCGCGAGCTACTTCGAGGACAACTCCGATAACTACCGTCCTCCCCCGGTCATCACGTTCACGCAGGTCTTCATCGACCCGGACAAGCGGGGCGATCGGACGCTCGACGATGCCGAGGAGACCCTTGCGAAGCTGCGCTCGCTCGGCACGCCCCCTGACGATCTGGACAAGTACGGCGACCCGTTGATGCTGCAGCGGCACTTTCCGGAGAAGACCGAGCTGCGGATCGCGCAATCGTTCGGGCGCGAGTTCGCGCGTTTGATCTTCGAGCTCCAGCCGGGTGAATGGCACGGTCCCGTGCTGTCGGGATACGGGACACACCTCGTATTCGTGACCGAGCGCACGGTGTTCCCGACGCCGACACTCGCCGAGGTCGAGGAGAGCGTCAGGCGCGACTGGATTGACGACAAGCGTGAAGAGATCACCGCCAACTACTTCGCCGAGCTGCTCGACCGCTACCAGGTGATCGTCGAGCAGGAGACTTCCGGCGAAACGGCGGACGGCGCGGCGGCGCAAACGCCGTGAAACGACTCGTCCTTGGGATTCTCGGCGCCGTGTTCCTTGCGACGAGTGCGCGGGCGGACGGGATCCAGCCCGTGACCCTGAAGGTGACCGAGCAGGAGGCCGGCAAGCTCCTCGTGCAGTGGCGGGTCCCCAGGCAGATTCCGGCTCGAGCCATCCCCTCACCCGTGCTCCCCGAATCGTGCGTGGCTGCCGGCGAGCGAAGCGTGATCGGGCGGCCCGCGACCTGGTTCGTCCGGCAGGCGTTCCGGTGCCCCGAGGGCCTCGCCGGTCAGACGCTGGGAGTTGACTACCCCTTCCCGAACGCCTCCGTCTCGACGCTGGTGCAGGTCGAGCTTCTTTCCGGTGAGCGTTTCGCGCACATGCTCGCTCCGGGAGAGGAAACCTGGCAGGTTCCCGACCGGGGCTCGGGAGGCGCGCCGCGCTTGATGCGTGACACGGGTGCGGCCGTGCTCACAGGCGTCGAGCACTTTGTCGAGAACGGCGTGCACCTCGCCTTCCTGTTGTCGCTCGTGTTCCTGGGCGGTCTCGGAATCGCGATCCGCCTCGCCACCGCGTTCACCGTGGGACAGGTCGTCTCCGTTGTCTGGGTCGCCTCCACCGGAATCGGGCTCGACGCTCCGCTGGCCGAGATCGGGGTCGCCGTCGCCGCGGCCCTGCTGGCGCGAGAAGCGCTGCGGCCGCCGACCGAACGCAGACAGCTCGTCGGTCTCGCCGTCGCCGCGGGTCTGGTTCACGGGGCCGGTGTGTTGCACTGGGTCGGAGCCGAGGCCAGTGTCGTTTCGATGTTCGGCGTGTTGATCGGGATGGACGCGGCACTCCTGGCTGCCGTCACCGTGGTCGCCGCT
>JBFJTV010000177.1:0-6115 GCA_041625075.1 Candidatus Polarisedimenticolaceae bacterium
CCCGAGGGCCAGATCGATGAATCGGCGAGCCCCGAGCTTCAGAAGATCCGCGCGGCCACGACGAGGCTGAGCGAGCGCCTGCGACGCATTCTCGAGCGGATGGTCCGCGATCCGGGGGCCGACAGGACGATCCGCGACGACTTCGTGACGCAGCGCAACGGACGTTTCGTGATTCCGGTGCGCGTCGATGCGCCCGTTCCGACCCGTGGAATCGTCCACGCCTCGTCGTCATCGGGCGCGACCCTGATTGTCGAGCCCATGGAGACGGTCGAGCTCAACAACGAGCTGATCCGGCTGGCGGACCGCGAGCGCGAGGAGCAGGATCGCCTCTTGACGGTCTGGTCGGGAGCGTTCCGGGTCCGGCTCGACGAGGTTCGCGAGGCCCTCGACGCCCTGGCCGCTCTGGACTCGGTGCAGGCCAGGGCCGGTTTCGCGAGGGTGGCCGAAGCTGTCCGGCCGGAGACGGGGACGAGCCTCGACCTTCGCGAGGTTCGTCACCCGTTGCTCGACCACCGGCTTCGCGAGCACGGCGAGCGCTGCGTCCCGCAGGACCTTCGCACAGACGACAACTCCCTGGTTCTCGTTCTCTCCGGACCGAATACCGGTGGCAAGACCGTCGCGCTCAAGACGCTGGGTCTCGCCGTGGTGATGGCGCAGGCCGGACTTCCGGTCGTCGCCAAGAGCGCGTCGATTCCGCTCTTCAGACAGGTCCGGGCCGATATCGGGGACCACCAGTCGATCGATGCGGATCTGTCCACGTTTTCCGCCCACGTGAGCGCCGCCTCCCGTTTTCTGGAGGAGGCGAAGCCGCCGGCGCTGTTCCTGTTCGACGAGATCGGGACCGGAACGGAGCCGGGCGAGGGCGCCGCGCTCGCGCAGGCGTTGCTCGAGGACCTTCTGGCACGGAAGGTATCGGTGGTCGTGACGACCCACCAGGCCGCGCTCAAGGCGTGGGCCTTCTCGACCGCCGGGGCGTCGAGCGCGGCCATGGACTTCGATCTCGAGACGCTCAAGCCGACCTATCGCGTGATTCACGACGCCGCCGGGATGTCCGCCGGTCTCGATATCGCATCACGACTCGGGCTTCCCCGGGGCGTGGTCGACAAGGCCCGCGAGATCCTCGGACCCGGCGCGCGCGAGACCGAGGATCTGTTGACGCGGCTACGCGACAGCGTGGTGGCGGCGGAGGCCCGCGTGCAGGAGCTCGCGCGACGGGGCGACGACCTCGATGCCGAGCGCGATCGCCTTCGAGCGGAGGTCGAGCGCGAGGCCCGGCGCCGCCGCAAGGATCTCGACTCCGCGCTCGACGAGGCACTTCGAGAGTTCCGGGAGCTCGCCCGTCGTGAGGTGGCCGCAATCAAGGACCGCCGCGAGAAGGCGCGGGCCTCGAAGGCCCAGGAACGCGCCGAGATGCGGCTGGCCGGCCGCGCCCGCAAGACCCGCGATGCGATCGAACCCGGGCGCGATTCCGCCCCCGGCGGACCGGCGGTGATCGAGACCGGTGCCAGGGTCCGGGTGCGCTCGCTCGCCCGCGACGGGGAGATCGTCAACGTCATGGGGAATCGCGTTCAGGTCCGGCTGGGCTCGACGACGTTCACGGTCGGGACCGAGGATCTCGAGGCCCCGTCCGAGCCCTCCCGGAGTGCCGCGCCGAAGGTATCGGTGACTCGCCCCATGGACGATACGGGGGAAACGGTGACGCATGAGCTCAAGCTCCTCGGGATGACCGTGGACGACGCGCTCGTCGAGGTCGATCGCTTTCTCGATCGCGCGACGCTGTCCGGACTCTCGGAGGTCAGGATCGTCCACGGTCACGGGACGGGACGCCTACGCTCGGCGGTGCGACTCCATCTTGGGGGGCATCCGCAGGTGGATTCGCACAGGCCTGGTCGGTCGGGAGAAGGAGGGGACGGGGCGACGGTGGTGCGGATCAAGTAGGGGCGCAGAATACCTGGGGTCAGACCCCGTTAGTTGTTTTTGGTGTTGAAGTAGTCCTCCCACTCCTTGACGTTGACGGGGCCTGAGGGTTTCTCGCCCTCGTCGCGTTGGGCGAGGCGGTCGCGGAAGGGGCGGCAGCGTTCCACCCGCGCTCCGAGATGACGGCATCGATCCGCCAGCGACCGATCGTCCGTGATCACGGTCCACTCGCGTACGCGGTCCTGTTGCCGGAGAAAGTCGAGGATCCACGCGTCGGCGGTTTTTCCCGGGCCGGAGAAGTGCGTGTCGGTCGCGCGGAAGGGCTGGCGCGGAGCCGCGCCGTCGAAGACCAGGACGATCCGGCGGCTCTCGCGATTCGCCAGCCTCGCGATTTCTGCCGCGAGACCCCGACGGACTCCGTCGTCCCGCCGCGCGCCCAGGAGGTTGTTGCCGTCCACGAGTAGAGGCACGGGTCGCTCCTAGCGGAGTCCCATCTCCTTCAGGCGCTCGGTCGCCTCGGGGTGGCCGGGCTGCCAGCGAAGGGCTTCGCGGTACATCGTCTCGGCCTCGTCCGTCCTGCCCGTCCTGGCGTAAACGTAGCCCAGGGCAACGTAGGTCTCGGCATGCGCGGGATCGAGACTCCTGGCCTGCAACAGGTGCTTCTCGGCATCGTCGCGGCGACGGGGGTTTCCCGAGAGGAGCTTTCCGAGCTCGTAGTGGTAGGTCGCGTTGGTCTGGTCGATCTCGATGGCGTTCTCGAGAAACTGCACCGCCTCCGTGAGCCTCCTTTTCGCGACAAGCTCGCGCGCCCGCATGAAGTTCTGTCGAGCGAGGACGGCGGTCTGTTCCTCGGATCCGGCCTCGTCCGTCTTGTCGTACAGATTCTCGTCGTACTCCCGCCGGAGCTCGGGACTGCTCAGGGTGTTGTAGGCCTCGGTGACGCGCGTGAAGTATCTTTCCATCGCCTCGAGGTAGGCCGTGAGCTCGCCGGTGCGCAGATGGTCGGGGTGATACCGGCGTGCGAGGGCGTAGTACCCACGCCGGACCTGATCCTGTGAGGCTCCCCGCTCCAGACCGAGCACGCCGTAGTAGTCCGCCGCCTTCGAGCGCTCGAGAACGGCCAACACCTCCGTCGCGGTCAGCTTCTTCCGGGCCTTCTTGACGACCCGGGCCCCCATAGTCTTGGAGGCCTCGTCCACGGCACCGAGCATCAAGAAGCCGTAGAGCAACCGGAGCGTGTCGATGTCGTCGGCGGGTGAGCCCTTGACGAGGGCCGCGACGTCCGTCTCGCCGTCGCAGTTCTCGAGGATGTACTCCATCAGCTCGTTCGACTCGATCGAGTCGAGCAAACGGTCGGCCCGTGCCGATGCGAGGGGTCGAAAGTCGGGAGGCCCGATCCGGACTCGAACCGCGTCGAGCGACGCGGGGTGTTGACGCGCGTGGCGTAGGATCAGGCGGACCGGCGAGAGCCTCGGCGAGGTCTCGGTGGCGACGTCCGGGCTTCCCTTGGTGAACTTGAAGGCCCCGTCCGGCCATTCGAGCGACGACGACAACAGCGTGGTGATCAGTCCCTCCATCCCGCGCTGGACGGCCCCGCGCGACAGGATCTCGCGCTCGAGCAGAGCCTCGACCACCTTCTTGTTCTCCCGTTCCATCGCCATTCGGATCTCGGCTCGATCGGCCGGCAAAAGCGTGCCGCTCCGAACGAGAAACTCGTCGAACTGCTCCTCGACCAGGTTCGACGCGACAAAGACCAGCCATCCCTGATCGAGGCAGAACAACCGGCGGAGCTTGCCTCGACTCGCCTCGAGGATGCCCGACCCCTTCGCGGCGGCACGCTCGGCGAGCAGACGGGGGAGCGTCCGATCCTGCGCGGCAACCACGCTCACGAATCGTCCTCCGTCAGGACGAACTCCGCCCAGCGGTTGCAGAGCTCGCCATAGCTCTCGCCGAACGCTTCGGTCACGGCCGCATCGAGCGCGAGCCCCTGTCCGAGACCGTCCAGCAGGTCGAGCACGCCGCCGAACCCTCTTCGGGTCTCGAGGTAGAGCACGAGCGAAAGGGTGGCGGGGTAGGAGAACCCGCGCTCCTCCCAGGTCGCGGGGTCGCCCTCGGAGAGAAGCCGGCGAAGCGTCCGGGTCTCGGAACGGGTCAACGCCCGCGGCTCCATCCGCTGGGCCAGGCCCTCGTGCAGCCAACGGGGACAGTTCCCCCGGGTCTTGGAGTGGATCACTGCGTGCGTCAGCTCGTGGACGAGGACGCGCTTCTGGGCGGGCCCGACCCTGCTCAAGCCGCCGAGGGGCAGGCGGATCTTGCCGTCGTACAGCCCCGCGACCTGCTCGGCCGCGCGCGTGACGTCACGAAACTGCTCGTCGGGGTACAGGATGACCGTGATGGGTTGCGGTGGGGCATGGACGAACTCGTCCGCGAGATCGTTGTAGCTTTCCTCGAGAAAACCGACGACCTGCTCGGCGAGGGCGGCGTCGACCTCTCCGTCGTATCGCAGGTTGAAGTGGGCCGTCGCGGTGAAGTCGTAGTCGCGACCCGCGTGCATTTCGCGCTCGCCCTTGAGGATCTTGTCGCGTAGGCGGTCGTTCGGCTCGAGCCGAAAGGCCTCGCGCCACGACCGCAGCGCCTCGTCCACGCGTTCTTCACGGTCACGGATGTCCCCGAGCAGCTCGTGAAGCTCGGCGCTCTCGGGGTCGCGAGAGAGACCGTCGACAACGACCGGAAGCGCGCGCTCGATCCGGCCGAGGGCGATCTCGCTCATGGCGTATCCGATTCGGGCGGCGGTGATCGAGGGGGTCTTCTGGATGACGAGAAGGAAGAGCGAAGACGCGGTCTCGAAATCGCGGCGGTTCAATGCGAGGATCGCGTTCTCGAGAAGCTCGCTGCTCTCGACGAGGTCGCGATTGTCCATCGGTGGCCACGAGCTCTGCGGTACGGGCTCGGAGGGGGCCTTGTTCTTGCTCGGGGCAGCCTCGCCGTCGGTGGGCTCGACGTGGACGACGAGGGCGCGCGGGACTCCGATCGTGCCCGCATCACCCTCGACCATGACGGTGTCGCCGTCGATCCACCAGCTCCGCGCGTCGATCACGCCCCCTCCGTCGAGATGCAGACGGTCGGCGAAAACCGGAAAGCCGGCCGTGCAGACCGCCAGCGCGGCCATCGCCACACGCCAACATGCTCGGGTCATGGCTGCAGTTCGGGAATCGACTGAACGAACGTCTTGCCTACTTCCGACCGCACCGGAGCAGGAACCGTCGCACGGTCGGCCGCGTCGCGCGTGCCGTAGGTACCCCAGCACAGCCGGTAACAGGATCGCCCCTCGTACATGGTGGGGAGGACGTAGAGATCCTTGGATCCCCCGGACAGCGAGACCATGCGGTGGACCGTTTCCGGACTGCACGCGACCATCAGTTGCACGGTGAAGCCACCTCCACCTCGCGAGATCCGCTCGCGATCTTCCATGACCCGCGCGGCCAACGTCCCGGCGCCCGAGCCGTCACCCGAAGGCCCGCCGCCGGGGGCGGACGTCTGCGGCGTCGCCTCCGGCTCCGGAGGAGACCCGGATGGTTCCGGCATCCCCGCCGGGTCGAACGCCTCCTCGGTCTCCATGTCGAGAGCCGCCACGCCCGCCGCCGGATCCCCGAAGGGCTCGTCGGTCCTCCGGACCGCGGCGAACAGCAGAACGGCGACCACGGCGACGAGCAGGAGACCGGCCGCCATGCGGCGACCGCGCTCCTGGAGGATGCCGGCCTCCGGCTCCTCGAACTCGGCGTTTCGATTACGTCGTCGCGCCATCGGAATATAGGTCCCAGAGGCTCCGTCGAAAAGTCTGGCGACCCGGCCTCCGGGGCGGGGCGCGGGTCAGCGGATCAGCGGATCAGCGGATCAGCGTAAAGCAGCGGCTCCAGCGAGATCTCCAGGGAAACGTCACGAGCTTCGCCAGCATGGCCTTGACGTTGTCCAAACCACGCCGTGTCGCGACGTCGTCATCCTCCTCGTAGGACCACCAGATCAGCAGCGCGCGCCCCTTGATCAACTCACGCGGGACGGTGCCCCACCGCCGGCTGTCGGAGGACTTGTCGCGGTGGTCTCCCATCACGAAGAACCGATCGGCCGGAACGGTCCACGGGCCGTCGAATCCGGGCTCGCGATAGTCGTCGTTGACGTAAGGCTCGTCGACCGATTCGCC
>JBFJTV010000178.1:0-6113 GCA_041625075.1 Candidatus Polarisedimenticolaceae bacterium
GAGTCGAGCCACACGCGCATGTCACCGATCCCCTGCTCGACGGCGAGCGCAGCCTTCTTCCTGAGATCCGAGTTGAACCAGTAGCGCGTCATTCCGTTGGTGAAGAACAGATCGATGGCGCCGTCGTTGTCGAGGTCGCCCGATTTGGTCGACCATGTCCAGTCGGTCGCGGCCAGACCGAGCAGTTCCGCCACCTCGAGAAAACGGTCGGTTCCGGTGTTGAGGTAGACCGCGTTACGCATGTACTGCCGCGGCTCGGGGTAGGTCAGGAACCAGCCGCTCGACTCCATGTCTCCCATGGTCAGCTTCGACTTGTAGTGGCTGGTGCTCGCCATGTCGGTCGCCACGAGGTCCAGACGACCGTCGTTGTCGAGATCGGCGGCGTCGGAGCCCATCGAGAACCACGGGGTGTGCGGCAGCGCGGTGGCGGCGACGTCGGTAAAGGTCCCGTCGCCGTTGTTTCTCAACAACTGGTCGCTGCCGTGAAAGTCGTTGGATACGTAGAGGTCCGGCAGAGAGTCCGCGTTGAAGTCCCACCAAGTCGCCGACAGACCGAAATCGTTGCCGCGGACCCCGGCCTCCCGGCTGACGTCGGTAAACGTGCCGTCGCCGTTGTTGCGGTAGAGGTGATCGGCCTGACCCGCGTCGATGAGGGCGAGACCCTCGACCTCGGGTCTGGGCAACGTCGCCTGGAGCTCGCTCAGCTCCGGCGGCACCTCGCACTCCCGCGTCTGGAGACATCGCCGGCGGTACTCCGCAATCTGTCTTCTCTGGGCGGGCGACGGCGACAGCCGGTTGGTCAGAAGGTAACCATCGAGGTCGCCGTCGAGATCGTAGTCGGCGAACGCCATCATCACGCTGGCCCCGCGGAAGTCGAGACCGAAGCTCTTCGCGCGCTCCTCGAACGTTCCGTCGCCGTTGTTGACGAACAACCGGTTGGGCGTGTCGTAACCGCAGACGTACAGATCGAGATCGCCATCGGTGTCGACGTCGGCGAAGCTCGCGCCGGTGCCCCACACCGGGTCGCGAACGCCGGCCGCGGCGCTCGCATCCTCGAATCGGAAATCGCCGAGGTTGCGGTAGAGCCGGCCCCCGCCGAGAGGCCGGGTCAGGTAGATATCGGGCAGGCCGTCGTCGTCGTAGTCGCCGACGGCGACTCCACCGCCGATCATTCCGTTGTCGAACTGCAGCAGATACTGCTGGGTCGGACTCCAGCGGTGAACGAAGTCGATCCCCGTCCTCCCGGCGTCGAGACGCTCGAATCGTGGCGTTCCTTTCGATTCCTCCCGGGGCCGGAGCTCGACCGATGTGACCAACGGAGTATCATCGTCGCCGGCTGACGCGACGGCCCCGCCAAGCGCAAGCGCCGCGATCGACACATGAATCCGCCAGGCCCGTATGCTCACTGTCGCCTCCCAGTCATGGTTGAAGCATTCATTGTTTGCTTCATTTCCGTCGATCTGTCAACGCGTGACGGCGGGAACCGTCGCGCTCCCGCGGACGTAGCCACTGATCTCAGGATTCGGCCGACTCCCGGTCTCGCGAGGCCGGGCTGGGAGGCCTCCATGGCGTCATCTCGACGGCCGGCTGGATCGAGGGTCGCGAGGTCACGCTCGTGCGTATCGCACCGTACCCGATCTCGCTGGAGTCTCCCACCGATGCCGCACGGGCCGCCGGATCGACGAGCGGCGCTGAACCGCGGGGTCGCGCTCAGTCCGCAGGACCCTTCCCGTGCTTGAGAAAGGTCCCGTTCTGGTACTCGGCGAAGGCCTGCCGAAGCTCTTCCTGGGTGTTCATCACGATGGGGCCGTACCACGCCACGGGCTCCTCGATCGGTTTGCCCGACACCAGCAGGAACCGGATCCCCTGCTCGCCGGCACGCACCACGACCTCGTCGCCGCGATCGAACAGGACGAGCGAGCGGTTGTCGGCCACCTCCTGCGGCGCGGACGGGGTCTCGACGGTTCCCACGCCCTCGGTCTTGACGGGTTGCGGTCCCGAAGCGTTCGCGAACGTCCCCGACCCCGCGAAAACATAGGCGAACGCGTGCCGCGTCGTCTCGACCGGTAGACTTCTCGTCTTTCCCGGCGGCACCGAGACGTCGACGTAGATCGGCTCGGCCGCGATGCCATCCACCGGCCCCTTCTTCCCCCAGAAGCTCCCGCAGACGACGCGGACTCGGGTCCCGTCGTCGTCGGTGACCTCGGGAATGTCCGCCGCCTGAACGTCCTGATAACGAGGAGCGGTCATCTTGAGAGCGGACGGGAGATTGGCCCACAGTTGGAACCCGTGCATCCGGCCATCGGGGTCTCCCTGCGGCATCTCCTGGTGGACGATGCCGCTTCCCGCGGTCATCCACTGTACGTCGCCGGCGGCGATCGCGCCCTCGTTCCCGAGGCTATCGCCATGCGCGACCGTCCCGGCAAGGACGTAGGTGATCGTCTCGATCCCACGGTGGGGATGCCACGGAAAACCCTGCCGGTAGCTCTCGGGATCGTCGTTGCGGAAGTCGTCGAGCAACAGGAACGGGTCGTACTCCCTGGTATCCCCGAAACCGAAGGCGCGCCGCAGGTGCACCCCCGCCCCTTCGATCGTGGGCTTGGCCTCGATGATCCGCTTGACCGGCCGTATCGACATGGCTGCCTCCGAGGGAGATCCTACCAACGGGTCGCCTCGATCCGTTCGAGGACGTGCCGGGCGTCCCCGTCGCGATGCGCGCTCGCGACGGGCAAAGTGGACTCGAGCAGCCCGTCCTCGGGGGTCGCCGGCTCGACCTTGACGGCGAGACTCAGACGCCCGGCCACGAGGGCCTACTGACCCTGGTTCTCTAGGATCATTCTGGAGCTTATTGCCTACTCTTGCCCTTCGTTGAGCTTCTTGTCCTTCCAGTACTTGGTGCCAGCGATGTCGGCCTGGGCCATCAGACCGGCGTCGGTGATCTGGAAGATCGCGATGCCTTCCACGAAACCGGTCCCGGCCCCGGCGGCCGCCGTTCCGGCAGCCGCGGTGGCGCTGGTGTCGGCCTGCCAGCCTTTCTGCACGAAGCCGTTGAAGCGCTTCTCGTTCTCGAAGAAGAAAATGACCTGGTACTTCTTACCTCCGAAGCCGAGCCCGACGCCGACCGTACCCATGTTCATGTAGGTGCGCTTGCCGGAGTCTTTGTTCACCGCGACGCCCGAACCACCGCCACCGCTGACGACGAAAGCGAACTTCCAGTTTCCGAAGACCGCGTAGCCGTAGGCGTTGTCGTAGAGCTCCCTGGCCTTCGGGCTTTCCGCAAACAACTCCTCGAGCGACTCCGCGGCGCGTGCGTCGATTTCCGCCCGCTTCTTGGCGGGTTTTGTTTCCTTCTCCTCCCCCGCCATCCCGACGGGAACGGACACCACCATCATGAGAACCGTGAGCGTAGCGATCCATCTTTTCATTGCTGTCTCCTTGTTTATGGTTTCGCCGCGATCATAGCAGACGATCCCGCATCGAGGCCGAGACCGGAGAGCCCTACGAGATTTACCTAATGCGCCACGACGTGTTCTCCTCCTACCACGAACATGTCAGGGATCACATCGAACCCTGCGCGGCCGGTGAGACCGATCTCGAGGAGGCCGTCCGCCTCACCGTCGAGAGCGTCGTCGGCGAATAGACCGACGGCGGTCCGTCATGCTCCGGACGCCGGCGTCGTCGCCGGCCGTGATCCCAGGCGAAACTCGTGGCGGATCGTCCTCCTGAGCCCGTAACCTCTCCATACCATGTAGAGCGCGGGGATGATGAGAAGGGTCAGGACCGTCGCGCTGAGCAGTCCGCCCACCATCGGCGCGGCGATACGTTGCATCACCTGCGATCCCGATTCGAAGACGTTGCCGATCATGATGGGCAAGAGCGCGATGATGGTCGTGCTCACCGTCATCAGCTTGGGTCGGACTCGGAGCACGGCGCCCTCCACGATCCCGTCGTAGAGATCGGTCATGTTGCGGAGTCGACCCTCGGCTTTGCGGCGTTTGTAGACCTCGTCAAGGTAGGCCAGCATGACGATGCCCGTCTCGGCGGCAAGACCGGCCAGGGCGATGAATCCGACCCAGACAGCAATACTCATGTTGTAGCCGAGGACGTACATCAGCCACACGCCACCCACCGCGGCAAAGGGAATCGTGAGAAGAACGATCAGCACCTCGACGATGTTGCGGAAGTGGAGGTAAAGCAGAAAGAAGATGATGAGCAGCGTGAGCGGGATCACGAGCAGCAGGCGCTTCGTGGCCCGCTCCATGTACTCGTATCGGCCGCTCCACCTCATGCTGTAACCGGGCGGCAAGTCGATCTGCTCTGCCACGGCCTGCCTGGCCTGCTGGACGTAGCTCCCGAGATCGATCTCGTCCTCTCGAATGCTGACCTGAACCCAGGCATTGAGCCGTGCGTTCTCGCTCTTGATGGAGGGCGGTCCTTTCTTGATGTCCAGACGAGCGAGCTGTCCGAGGGGGATGTGCTCGCCCCGCGGTGTGGGCACCAGCACACGTGCGAGCTTGTCGGGGTTGTCCCTCAACTCCGGCTGGTAACGGAGGTTGACGGGATAGCGCTCGAGACCCTCGACGGTTTCGGTGATGTTCATCCCGCCGATCGCGGTCATGATGACGTCCTGAACATCCCCCACGGTCAGTCCGTAGCGCGCGGCCTCCGAGCGGTCGATCACGAAGTCGAGGTAGTTGCCGCCGAACGACTTGTCGGGATAGGCCGACAGAGTGCCGGGGATTGCCTCGACCACCTGGGCGACCTGCTGAGCCAGGTCTTGCAGGGTCTCGAGATCGGGACCGGAGATCTTGATCCCGACGGGGGCCCGAATCCCGGTGGTCAGCATGTCCAACCGGATCTTGATGGGACCTTCCATACCGGCGTTGGTCAGCCCGGGAAAGTTGATGGCGTCGTTGATGGCGCGATCGAGCTCACCCGGGTCACGAGCCGGCGCCGTTTCGGGCCACAGGTGGCGCAGCCACCCGCGAGCCCGCTCCGGCAGCGGCCAGTTGGAGTAGAAACGCTTGACGGCGCGCTGCGGCCACTCCTCAGGCGGCTTGAGCATGATCGTGGTCTCGATCATGGAGAGCGGCGCGGGGTCGGTCGAGGTTTCCGCTCGACCAATCTTGGCGAATGTATGATGGACCTCCGGGAAGGTCTTGATGATCTTGTTGGTCTGCTGCAAGAGCTCCTTCGACTTGGTGATCGATACGCCGGGATCGGTCGTCGGCATCCACAGGAAGTCCCCCTCGTAGAGCGGCGGTATGAACTCGCTCCCCAGACGTTGGTACGGGATCCAGGTGATCGCGGTAACCACCAGCGCGACGAGAATGACGCTCTTGGGGAAACGCAGAACCAGATGGATAAAGGGCCGGTAGGCCCAGATGAAGAAGCGGCTCAGAGGATTGCGCTCCTCCGGTCTGATCTTGCCCCGGATCAGGAACGACATCAGCACCGGGATGATCGTGATCGCCAATACTGCCGCTGCCGCCATCGCGAAAGTCTTCGTGAAGGCCAACGGGCGGAACAACCTTCCTTCCTGGGCCTGCAGCGTGAACACCGGCAGAAACGACAACGTGATGATGACCAGGCTGTAGAACAGCGCCGGTCCGACCTCTTTGGCCGCCTCGATGATCACGGTGTCGCGCTTGAACGGCTTGCCGGATTCTCGCGCGCGCTGCAGGTGCTTGTGCGCGTTCTCGACCATCACGACGCTGGCATCGACCATCACGCCGATCGCGATCGCGATACCTCCCAGAGACATGATGTTGGCGTTCACTCCGAGGAAGTACATCACGAGAAAGGAAGCCAGGATGCCGACGGGAAGGGTGAAGATCGCGACGAACGCGCTACGCAGATGCAGCAGGAACAGGACGCAGATCAACGCGACGACGATCATCTCCTCGGTCAGCTTTCTCTGTAGAACGTCGATGGCTCGATGGATCAGCGTCGAGCGGTCGTAGACCGGGACGATCTCGACGCCTTCGGGAAGCCCGGCCTCGAGCTCGGCGAGCTTGTCCTTCACGCGCTCGATCGTGGTCAGCGCGTTTTCGCCCAGACGCATGATGACCACGCCACCGACGACCTCGCCCTCGCCGTCGAGCTCGACCAGC
>JBFJTV010000179.1:0-6100 GCA_041625075.1 Candidatus Polarisedimenticolaceae bacterium
TAAGGGGACATGCCTTTGTTGTGCGTTTGGTGCCAGACCTTCCCGCGGATCAGCACCGTTTTTGGTGATCGTTGATGGAGGTCTGGCACCAAACAGGCAACAAAGGCATGTCCCCGGCGATCCTCCAGCGTGCTACTCTGAATTCGACCCCCCAACCAGGTTCGGGGCGACCTTCCACCCGCGCTGGAGGAGTGGGAAGCGGTGAAATGGAGACTGGGTGTTTTCGCGGTTCTGGCGGTCTTGACGCTCGCCTACCGCGGCATGGCCGTTTACACCCGGTTCATCTCGCCGGATACCACGACGCGCGCGACCTTTCAGGCGATCTACGTCGATGGCGCGGTGGTCGTCGTCGGAACCGACGCCGAGTGCGCTTGGCCCGGCGACCGGAAACACCTCTGTAACCGAGAGCCCCACCGTGGGGATCGTATTGTCGAGATCCGGGACGGCAAGGGCGGCGGCGGACCCGTCACCGGGCTGTTCAGCTACGGCGCCCTCCTCAAACCGATCGGAGCGGACGACCCGTGGGCGATCGTGGTGGAGCGCCCGCTCCCCGACGGTGGAACCCGGCAGGTCGAAATCGACTTGCCCCCTGCGATCCCGATCGAGCGGACGCTCAATCAATCGCTCGCCAGTATCGGTTACGACATCGTGCTGCCGTTGCTCGCGATGGGCGTCGGCATGTTCATCGGGTTCCTGCGCCCACGGAACAACCTCGCCTTTCTCGTCGCGCTCGTCTTTCTCGGGTACTCGGCGGTGGGTCTGCAGTCGGTGGCGCAGTTTCCGCCGGTGTGGCGCGAGCTTGCCCTGCTCCTGCAAACTGCGGCGGTAGCGTTCTCGCCCTACCTCGTGTTGCTGTTCTTCCTGCGTTTCCCGAAGCCCTCGCCGGTGGAGCGCGCGGTCCCGTGGCTGAGTTATCTGTTTCTCTTCGTCGCCTGCGTGGTCTTCGTGATCGAGATGTTCAACCAGTTCACGCTGCACGTCTCGTTCGCCAATCACCAGAATTTCATTGACGCGATGGCCTCGGTCGGTCTGACGACGGCGGTCCGCACGGTCTTTTTCGCCGTCTACTGGGTCGCCACGATCATCCTGTCTTTGACGTCGATCAGCCTGAACGCGATCCGTGCCGAGACCCGCGACGACCGCCGCAGGATGGTCCTGATCCTGGTCGGCACGACGGCCGGGCTGGTTGCTCCCCTGCTGATCGTCGCGCCGATCTATGGCCTTGGCGGGCCGCCGACGTGGCTGTTGCTGCTCGGCGTTCCGGTGATCGCGCTGTTCCCGGCGTTGTTCGTCTACGCGGTCGTCCGGCATCAGGTCTTCGGGGTTCGGCTGATCGTGCGCCGCGGCCTGCAATACGCCCTGGTCTCCAGGGGTTTTCTGGCGGTCGAGGGTCTGGCCATCTTTCTGGCGCTATACTTCGTTGCCGAGCCCCTGTTCAGCCGCGTCATGCCGGGCCGGGGGCAGAGTCTGGCGTCGGCCGGCGTTGCCCTGGTGACGCTCGGTCTGGTCGTCGGGACCTGGCAGCTCAACCGCCGCATCTCGCCGCTGCTCGACCGGCACTTCTTCCGCGACGCCTACAACACCCAGCGGATCCTGACCGATCTCGGTAAAGCGGTCCGCCAGCTCGCGTCGCAGCCCGATCGGCT
Source organism: Candidatus Polarisedimenticolaceae bacterium (assembly GCA_041625075.1). Lineage (GTDB taxonomy): Bacteria > Acidobacteriota > Polarisedimenticolia > Polarisedimenticolales > Polarisedimenticolaceae > JBFJTV01. The sequence goes on from JBFJTV010000179.1 coordinate 1,647, forward strand.
GATCGAGAAGGTGACCGACGAGATCGTCGAGGCGCTGCATCCCGATCAGGTGGCGGTCTTCCTCGCCAACCGGGAGTGGTTGTACCTGACGCCCCTGCGAGACTTCGAGCCAATTCGTCTCGAGCCCGATCGTGACAACCCGACCGGCGTCGAGTTCGACGTCTTCGTCCACAGGGTCGTGGGGCCCGCGCCGGCGCGCCGGCGGACACGCGAGCCGGTGGTCGCGTTGTACGGCCGGACGACTCTTCCGGAGCTTCTCAAGGAAGCCCTGGTCAGCGAGCCCGAGGCGCTGGATCTCTACCCCGCGACCGAGGGGCAGCCGGCGCCGTCGTCGCTGGAGATGTTCGGTGACGACGAAGGATGTTTGCGGTTCAACGGTCGCCTCATCGTTCCGCTGGCGACCGCGGGCAAGGTGCTCGGGTTCATCGTGCTCGGCGAGAAACTCTCCGAGGAGCCGTACTCCGGCGAGAACAAGGAGATGCTTCTGGCCGTCGCCGAGCAGGTCGCGATCGCTCTCGATTACTCGTTGCTCATCGGACAGGTGGCGCAGCAGGAGCGGCTCGAGCAGGAGATCCGGATCGCGCAGGACGTCCAGAGGCGGCTTCTCCCGCAGGAGCGCCCGGCGCTGCGAACGCTGAAGTACACCGGTAAGGTAAGAACCGCCCTGCGTGTTGGCGGCGACTTCTACGACTTCTTCCGCATGGGCGACGACCAGCTCGGGATCGCCGTCGCCGACATCGCCGGCAAGGGCCTGCCCGCGGCGTTGCTGACCGCGAGCATGCAGGCGCTGGTGCGTAGCCACGCTCCGACCCACACCGCGAACCTCGCGGCGCTCGCGGAGAAGGTCAACATACACTTGTGCGAGTCCACTGACGACTCGCGCTTCGCGACGCTCTTTTTCGGGGTCTACGACGATTCGGCCAGGCGGCTGCGATTCCTGAACGCAGGTCACAACGCGCCGATCCTCGTGCGCGGCAACGGCAACGGCGAGGTCCATCGTCTTCAGCCGGGCGGTACGGTGCTCGGTCTGTTCGCGGATCGCTGCTTCCAGGAGCAGAGCGTCGATCTTGCCCCGGGCGACCTTCTTCTGATCTTCTCGGACGGGATCGTCGAGGCGATGAACGAGAACGAGGAGGAGTTCGGCGATGACCGCCTGCTGGCGGCCGTCCGACAACACGCCACCCTCGGCGAGGGCGCGTTGCTCGAGCGCGTGCTCGACAACGTCGGCGAGTTTCTCGGACCGGTCTCCCCCCAGGACGACATCACCCTGATCGTCGCCCGCGTCGTCTGATCCTATTTTTCGTCCGCCGAGTACAGCGCCGCTGCCTTGGTCGAGGAGAGCGTGATCCCCTTGATCATCGCCGAGCTGAACCCCTGGTGTTCCATTTCGTTGAGCCCCGCGATCGTACAGCCGCGAGGTGTGGTCACGGCGTCGATCTCGCGTTCGGGATGCTTTCCGCTCTCGAGAACCAGAGAGGCGGAGCCAAGCGCGGTCTGCGCGGCCATCGTCAAGGCGTCCTCGGGATGGAAACCGATCTCGATCCCGCCCTGCGATGCGGCGCGAACCGCTCGCAGGAAAAACGCCACACCGCACGCGCAGAGCGCCGTGGCGGGAACCATCAGCTCCTCGTCGATCACCTTGGTCAATCCGACGGCGTCGAAGATCGAGACCGCCTCGTCGAGGATCTCGGGGCGCGTGTCGTTCGTGCTCAGACAGGTCATCGACTGTCCGAGCGCGATCCCGGTGTTGGGCATCGCTCGCACCACCGGAAGCTGCTTGCCGACCCGGCTCACGATGTCGGCGATGCTGGCCCCGGACACCACGGAGATCAAGATGTGTCGCTCTGGGTCGAGACGCGGTCCAATCTCCTGGAGAAGCGCGTTCAGCTGCTGCGGCTCGACGGCGACGATCACGATCGAGGCGGCGTCGATCGCCGCGAGGTTGTCCGATGTGGTGTGAAAGCCTTCCCTGGCGAGGTCGTCCAGGTGCCCGATCTTCCGCCGCGTCAGGATCATCTTCTTCGGCTTGAAGCGCCCGCGAGCCGCGAGACCAACCGCCATCGCGCGCCCGATGTTGCCCGTCCCCAGAATGGCCAGCTCTATACTCGATGCCATCGCCTTCTCCCTGTTTACCCCTCTTTCTACCACCCCTCGGCAGGGTGGACTCGAAAACCCTCAAGAATAGAGCGCGAATGAGTCAGGATTGGAGGAAAGTCAGAGGAGGGATCGGGCATGAGCGATCTGGGCAAACTCTATTTCGATGGGGGGCCGGTCATGCACCTGCTCCTGATGGTCTTCCTCATCGCCTTGTCGGCGATGACGATCCAGGCAGCACTTGCACGGAGGGCGGTGGTCCCGGGGTTGTTCGCGGGCTGCTCCACGGCCGTCCTCGGGACTTCCCTGGTGGGGGTGGGAGTCGGCTATCGGTTGACGTTCGACATCGTAGCCATGCAGGGAATGGAGGTCGTGCCCCTGCTATACGGAATTCGGATCGCCAACATCCCGTTACTGTTCGCCCTCTGCATGGTCGTCTCTCTGCTCGTCCTCCAGTTCGTCACGGCCGCGTCGAGTCCCCGGGAGGTGCTCCGCGCCTGCGCCCCGAGCCGCGTCACCCGGATGCTCCCGGCCTTCGGGGTTCTCGTGCTTGTCCTCGGGGCTCTGCTGCTTCTGATCGGCCACTTCAAGATCAGCGGCTTTGCCGCCGGGGGATACCTCGGGGAGAACCCGGGCGACACGGCGCGCTCCCTCTCGCGGTTGCTCATGACGGGTCTGGTAACGAGTGGGGTCGCCGTCCTTCTCGCCGCGTTGTCCGTCGTCGCGTCCGTGCTCTCCCTCGCCCGACAATTGGTGTCCGTGCGCTAGCAACGTTCGTGGTGCGGGTCATCCGGGGGCGGCCCGCGCGACACCGGTTGAAACCTCCCCGCTGCGGCCTATCTTCTTTCGGAGGATCCCGCATCGTACGGGACAGAGGTGATCTTTGCGCAATTTTAACCTGAACCGCTTTCTCGAGGTCATGCTGGAATTCTCGGACCGCGTCTCGGACCTCAACTTCTCGGTCGGCAAGGCGCCGCAGGTCGAGCTCGACGGCACGCTGGTGCCGGTGAAGTTCACCGGGCTCGAATCGATGTCGCCATTTCAGACCGAGCACATCGCGATGCAGCTGATGCAGGGCAACCGGGACGCCGTCAACGCTCTGGTCCGCACCGGCTCAACCGACTGCTCGTACGCCATCCCCGGGAAGCGCCGTTTCCGGGTCAACATCTTTCAGCAGCGCGGAACCTACGCGATCGTGCTGCGGGTCATCAACACGGAGATTCCCACGGTCGAGGAGCTCGATCTGCCCATCGAGATCAACAACGTCTCCGGACTGAAGAACGGCCTCGTCCTCGTCACGGGCCCGACGGGCTCCGGCAAGTCCACCACGCTCGCCGCGATCATCGACAAGATCAACCGCGAGAAGCCGTACCACATCGTGACCATCGAGGATCCGGTCGAGTACGTGCATCGTCACAAGGCGGCGACGGTCAACCAACGCGAGGTCGGCTCCGACACCGAGTCGTTCAGCCTGGCGCTACGCGCTGCCCTGCGGCAGGCGCCGAAGGTCATCCTGATCGGCGAGATGCGCGATGTCGAGACGACCGAGATCGCCATGGAGGCGGCGGAGACCGGCCACCTGGTGCTGTCGACGCTGCACACCATCGACGCGGCAAAGACCATCGATCGGATCATCGGTCTTTTCCCAAAGGACCAAGAGCCGCAGATCCGAACCCGGCTGGCACAGTCCTTCCGCTACATCATCTCGCAGCGGCTGATGCCAAAGGTGGGCGGGGGGCGCGTGGCCGCCCTGGAGATCCTCAAGTCGAGCGCGCGCACCAAGGAGTACATCGCCAAGGGCGAAACCGAGGGCAAGAGTCTCGTCGACGCGATGCGCGCGGGCAGCGAGGACGGCATGCAGGAGTTCGATGAAGTTCTCGAGAAGATGGTCGGGCGGGGCGTGATCACGAAAGAAACGGCCCTGTCTTACTCCACGAACCGTAACAACCTCGAGCTGGCGCTCAGCGATCTCGCGCACAGCCAACCGGAGCCGACAGGCGACGGTGTCATCGCGCTTGCACACGACGAGGGCCCGGAGATCCGACCATGAAGCCGTGGATCGTTCCCTGCCCCCACTGCGCGGGGTCGTCGCAGCTCGATCCCGAGCGCCTGCCGGACGGGCCGGTTCAGTTCCCATGCCCGCACTGCGGGGACAAGGTCGTCGTGGACAAGCGCCAGATGCAGGATCCGGCGCCGGGCGCTGCCGAAACGCCGGCGCCGCCCGACCCGCCGACCGAACCGGCAGCGGCGGCCACCGAACCCCCGGCGGCTACCGCCGATCGCCGTTTCGCCAGGGTGCCCGAGGGCGCGAGGTTCCCCTCGGGGATCATCCTGGGCGAGGACGAGGACTCGATCCGCGA
>JBFJTV010000180.1:0-6070 GCA_041625075.1 Candidatus Polarisedimenticolaceae bacterium
GCTGTTCACGATGTTGCCAGCAGCATTTTAAGGTGTCCCTAAAACCGACTTTTGGTACACGTCCCCAAACGAGAAGCGGGAGCCGGGGGGTCCGGCTCCCGCGTAACCTCTGGAGGAGGGTTGAGATAAGGGGAAACCTTTGATCAGTCGGCGTCCTCGTCGGTCCCGATCACGACGATCTTGTGCGTCGAGGAGTGGACGCCCTTCACCTCTTTCATCTCGATGTTGTGCTTCGGGCAGTAGTATGGACCCTCGTCGTCCGCGTCGAGATCGAGCATCATCGTCGTATCGCCCTCGGGGCAACGGAGCCGCGTCCCCTCGCCGACGAACGTCATCACGCTCGGTCCGATCCGGTCGACCTGCACGACGGCTTTGTCGCCGTCACCGCCACTGACGATCACGTCGTGATCGACACCGACCCACTTCATCGCCTCGGCGTGCGCTTCGTGGCCCTCGCCCGAGATGATCTTGATGACCTCGACCTTCTTCTCGCCCTCGCCCTCGGAGATGTTCTTGAGGACGAAGGTGTTCTTGCCGCTGTCGGACGAGGTGAACGCGTAGCACGAACCCTCTCCGATGGTGCAGTTGATCGTCCGGACTTCGCCGCCTTTTCCGGGGAGCTTGATGATGACCGAGTCTCCCTCGCGGCTCGCGGTGATAGCGTCCTCGCCCTCGCCGAAGGTCCGGGTCTCGCCATCGTAGAGATCCGCGAGATCGTGCTTTTCGACGTCACCGTCTCCGACGACGATCATCTGTTCCGGCATCGCTCCGAGCACCAGGCTCAAGACCAGACCGCTCAGCAACGCTCCCCATCCCATCATCTGCATTTCGTGGCTCCTTTAAGCTCGAAAAATCCGACCCGAGGAATTGCACTTCCCGTGCCAGTCCGGGCGGGTCCGATCCGGGGGGTTGGGGCCCCTTTCGGGACCGTTCTACCCCATTTGGGGTAAAGCCGTCCCATTTGGGGTCGGAGAGGCTACTCCTCGTCGGGTTCTTCGGCGGGGTCGACCACGCCTACCGGGTCGAGCTCGAGACCGTGCTTGCGGACCCGGTACTGCAGCGTCTTGTAGGAGACCCCGAGCAGGCGCGCGGCGGGCCCGAGACGGCCACGTGTGCGGTCGAGCGCCTGCTGGATCAGCTGGCGCTCGAGGCTCTGGAGCTGGACGCCGCCCGGGGGAAGCTCGAACTTCGGGCCGACGCGAGCGGCCTTGGGGCCGTCGCGGACCACGGGCGGGAGGTCCTCGAGCGTGAGACGCGGGCCGCGCGAGAGCACCACCATCCGCTCGATGCAGTTCTCGAGCTCGCGGACGTTCCCCGGCCAGCCGTGGGCCTGCAGGCGGTCGAGAACATCCGATGCGATGGTCATCGGTTCCTTCGCGAACTTCGCGGTCGCGGCGGCGAGGAACGAATCGACAAGCAGCGGGATATCCTCGGTGCGCTCCCGGAGCGCCGGCAATTCCATCGGGACGACGCTTAAGCGGTAGTACAGATCCTCGCGAAACCCCTTCTGCCGGATGGCCTCCTCGAGATCTTCGCCGGTCGCCGCGAGCACGCGCGCGTCCACCTTGATCGCGGTGGCCGAGCCGAGCCGCTGGATCTCCTTTTCCTGGATCGCCCGCAACAGCTTCGCCTGCAGGTCGACGCGCATCGCCCCGATCTCGTCCAGGAAGAGCGTCCCCCCGCTCGCCTGCTCGAATCTCCCCGCGTGGGCGCGGGTTGCCCCGGTGAAGGCGCCTCGCTCGTGGCCGAAGAACTCGCTTTCGAGCAGGCCCTCGGGCACCGCCGCGCAGTTGAGGGCCACGAACGGCCCCCCCGAACGCGGGCTGTTCTCGTGGATCGCGCGCGCGACGAGCTCCTTTCCGGTGCCGCTCTCCCCCTGGATCAAGACGGGCACGTCGGCGGGAGCGACGCGCTCGATCATCGAGAAGACCTCGCGCATCGCCGGCGATGACCCGATGATGTTCCCGAGACGGTAACGTTCCTTGAGCGCGCCTCGCAGGGTCACGACCTCGTTTTCGAGACGGCTCTGCCTGAGCGTCTTTTCGAGGACGACGATCAGCTCGTCTTTCTCGAACGGCTTGGTCAGATAGTCGGCCGCGCCGTGCTTCATCGCGGCCACGGCCGACGACACCGAGCCGTGCGCGGTCATCAACACCACCGGGAGCGCCGCGTGCATCTCGCGGGCGCGCTCGAGCAGCTCGAGGCCGTCCATTCCGGGCATCTTCTGGTCGGTAAGAACCAGGTCGAAGGGCTCGCCCTCGAGCCGCTCCAAAGCCTCGCGGCCGTCGGCCGCCGTCTCCACCGCGAAGCCCGCGCGCGTCAGGATCGACGCGAGCATCTCGCGCTGGGTCTCCTCGTCATCGACGACGAGAAGGCAGCCGCGCGGGACCCCGGAATCGCTCACGCCCGTGCCTCCGCGACGCCCCGGATCGGGAAGGCCATGGTGACCCGCGTCCCCTCGCCCGGCCGGCTGTCGAGGCTCACGCGGCCGCCGTGCTCTTCGACCACGACCTGGTGGACCATCGCCAAACCCAGGCCGTTTCCGGCCTCACGCGTGGTGTAGGCAAACTCGAAAACGCGCTCCTGCTCGTCTTTCGGGATGCCCTCGCCGGTGTCGTGAACCTCGACCTGGACGTCGTCGTCGCGACGCCCGACCTCGATCCGGAGGGTGCCGCCTTCGGGCATCGCCTCGAGGCTGTTGAGCGCGAGATTCAGCACCGACGCCCGGACCGATTCGACGTCGGCCGGCACGGCCGGCGAGTTCGGCGCGCACAGGACCTCGATCTTGACGTTGCGCCGCTCGGCCTCTTTTTCGAGCAACCGCACCGTCTCGCGCACGAGGCTCGCGAGATCGGTCGGGACACGGTCGCGGCGGTCGCTGCGCGCGAACTGCAGGAAGTTGTCGATCAGACGATCGAGCCGGTGAATTTCGTCCCGGATGATCCCCATCGAGCGGTCGAACTCCTGGGCGCGCTCGTCGGATTCGGGGCGGCACGCCTCCTGGAGATGCTGCAGCGTCAGACCGATCGAGTGCAGCGGGTTCCTGACGTCGTGCGCCACGCCGGCGGCGAGTCGCCCGAGCGCCGAGAGCTTCTCGCGCCGCGTCATCTCGTGGGCGCGATCGCGGTTGGCTCGGAGCTTCCCGGCCATCTCGTTGAAGGCCCGCCCGAGCCGCGCGACCTCGTCGTCGCCGCGCACGGTGACCTCGGCGTCGAGGTCCCCCTCGGACAGCCGACGGATCGCGCCGTCGAGACGACGAACGGGCCGGGTAAAGCGCGCCGCGAGCCCCGTTGACAGGACCGTCCCAAGAACGAAGACACCGAGGAAGATCCACATCGACTTGCGACCCATCGAGCTGAACAGCTCATCGAACTCGGCGGTCGGGACCTGCAGACGGAAGTCCTCGCGGACCATGACGAGGTCATCCAAAGCCGAGTCGACGTCGATCGGCTGACCACCCGCGGGCGCGCTGACCCACGCCTGTTCGCTGGTGCGGAGCGCCGGAATGGTGAGATAGAGCTCCTTGTCATCCTCTTCCACGGCCCGGACGTCCTCGAGCCGGATCACGGTCGTGAAGCCCTGCGACGTGCCGTCTTCGGTCTGCGTGACGTCGACCTCGGTCTGTATCTCGCTGGTGACGTCAGGGAGCATCTCGATGTGACGCTCGATCATCTCGCCGTTCTTGATCTCCTTCACGATCACGTGCCTTCTCCGGTTGGTCTGGGCCGTCGAGAAGACGACGATGCCCTCGCCCCGGGCCTCGATCTTGTCGGCCTTTATCTTGAAATCTTCCGTCTCGCCCGCGACGTGCTCGCCGTCGCTCTCGAAACGCCAGTCGAACCCGGGTACGGCCCCGATGCTGGCCGGGCCCTTCCCCCCGAACTCGAGGGTCCGCAGGGTCTCCCGACCGACGTTCGACGCCGTCCGCGCGACCTCGGTCATCACCTCCTCCTGGTAGTAGTTCATGAGGAGGGCGGATGCGGCCAGCGAGATCAACAGCACCACGCTCATCAGGCCCACGAGTCGGAAAGTCATGATGGTCCTCTCTGTCCCACCGCGGCCGGCGCCGCGCGCGACGTGCGATTCCGACGTGCAGGGGAGCAAAAAGTGTACCACCCGGGCCGGTCGCTAGTGGACCTCGCGCGAGTGGGTGTTCAGCTTCTCGATGTCCGCGACCAACTCCGAAGGTTGCGGCGGTAACGGGCCTTTCATCCACGGATCGTCTCTACTGAACCGGAGCCGGATGCGTTCAAGAGTACGCTCGTAGCTCCAGCTCTCACCGAGGCAGGCGGTCGAAGGCTCCACCCAACGTTCGACGGCATCCGGGACGGACCCCGCATCGGCTCGCGCGAGCGTGTCTTCGAGAAAACCCAGCCATCGCAGCGTCAGCTCCAGCTCGTACTCCGTCGCCCCGACGAACACCGCGGATTCGCGCAACGTGGCCCCCTCGTCCGGCGGAAAAACCAGACCCGCCACCGGATTCCACTCTGAAGGGCCGAGCTTCGGACCGTCGAGCTCCATCCGGCCCGACAAAGGGCACAGGCCCGCTCGCCGCTCGAGCTCGTCGATGACGGGAATCGTGCGTCTCGCGTACTCGGACGTCGCGAGGTCGAGCAGCCAGTCCCACAGCGCGTTGTCCGTTCGTCCCTTCGGGCTCCGCTCGAGGTTCTTCTGGTAGAAGTGAAAGAACCACCACGGATGCGTGCGCATTGCATCGAAAGACGGCTCACGAATCTCGACGCGCTCGAGGCGCTCGATCCACTCAGGCGACGGGGGGACGATCTGTCTCAGCACCACGAGCTGGATTCGCAGCGAGTTCAGCCGGACCGTATGGGTCAAAAAGTGGGGTGTCGGCTCGAGGGATTGGGCGAGCCGCCATCCGCTCTCGACATCGGCGAGCGCCCTTTGTCGATCACCCTCCCGGATCGCGATCAGGGCATCGAGGGCCAGCAACTGCTCCAGCTTGATCAGGTCGAGAAGGGCGGGCGCGGGATCATCGAGGGTTCGGAGCCCGCACTCCCACCGCGGGAGAGGACGCTCGCGTAGGTGGTTACGCACGTCCGCAAGCGCCGTCGCCTTGGACTCGATATACGTCATGACCTTGCCGCTCGGTTCCGGAACGCCGAGCGTTCGCGCGCTCCTCATGTGGCTCAGCAGCTCGGGCACCGCCGCACCGATGAGGTCGAAGAACTCCTCGCGGGCGGCCTCCCGGCTCGCGTCGAAGTTCCCCATGCGACGGTCCGTGCGGCGTGGTGCCAGGTTGAGTCCAAGCGACGCGGCCAACCGCTCCAGCTCCAGAGCCGAATCGTTCGGCTCGACCCGCTCGTATCGAGCGATGACCTGTGCCTTCGTTCCGAGGCTCTCGGCGAGCACCCGTTCGGCCCGTCTGTTCTCGATCGCGGGCCACACCAACACGCCACACGCCACCGTCAGCACAAGCGCTGCGAGGATGGCGCCCACGAGACCGAGGGCCAGCGCCATGCGGTCGAGGACCGGTTTACCGAATCGATCACGGATCGACTCGCGGAGGTCGCGGATCCGTCTCATGTTGCCTCAGTGTAGCCTCGTTGACCCCTCCCCTCCCGCGGTATAGCTTTGCCTTCCGTATGACCGACAAGAACGAACACCCGCATCGCGCCGAGATCGAGGCACTTCAGGACCGAAAGCTCACGTCGCTTTTTGGTGAAGTGCTCGAAGGCAACCCGTTCTATCGCGCCAAGCTCGACGCGGATCCGAACAAGGCTCCCGGAATCGCGGATCTGACATCCCTCCCGTTCACCACCAAGATCGAGCTCTCCGAGGATCAGGTCGCGAACGGCCCGTTCGGGACCAACCTCACCTATCCGGTCGAGCGCTACACACGCATGCACCAGACCTCCGGAACGACCGGCGCACCGCTGCGCTGGCTCGACACCGCCGAGAGCTGGGAGTGGTGGGTCGCGAGCGGTGCCGACGCCTGCCGCGCTCGTACCGTTGCTGAACGTCCCATCGCCGTTGTTCCAGAACAGCTGACTCGACCCCATGTCAGACACGACTGCGAGGTCGAGCCAACCGTCGTCGTCGAGGTCGA
>JBFJTV010000181.1:0-6061 GCA_041625075.1 Candidatus Polarisedimenticolaceae bacterium
CGGCGGTACTCGCGGGCGGAGGCCCCGCCAAGTTCGCGTGGGTCGGCGTTCTCGTGACGGGCGCGCTCGCCGTCTACCTCGTGCCCCGGCGAATCTCCTCGCACCCGGTCTTCGGGGGCATTCTCGGGCTGTTCGACACGCTGTTCTTCGCCGTCGTTCTGGTTTCGGGTGTCGGCGCGGATGGGGCCTATCTTGCCGCCGTGTTCGGGGCGGTCATGCTCGGCGCGCTGTCGGGCGGGATCGGACGCGGAGCGCTCGCCGGCATCGTGATGGCCCTTCTCTACGGCGGTTTCTGCCTCATCACGGATCGCGGCCCATGGCAGGCATGTGTTCCGTACCTGCCCCTGCTCATCGCCGCGTCGCTGTACTCCGGTCGGCTCGCACTCGCCGTGGCGGGTGGCGCGGCCGCGGTCAGCGACGAGCGCCGCAAGAGCAAGGAGCTTCGCGCGCTGCTCGAGATCACCGACGCCGTCACCGGGACGCTCGACGTCCACAAGGTCATGCACGCGATCGTCGATCGCGTCGGCGAGGAGGTGAACGCCGATCGATGCTCGATTCTCCTCGTCGACGAGATGGTGCACACCTGCTACGTCCTGGCCGCGAGTGACAACCCCGAGGCGGATCGGCTGGAGATCGACCTCCGCAAGTATCCCGAGATTCGGAGGGCTGTCGAGACGCGCGAACCGGTGGTCATCGAGGACGTCAATCACGATCCCGTGGTCGCGCCCGTCCGCGATTTCATCGTCGAGCGGGGTTACCGATCGCTTCTCGTCGCCCCGCTGGTGTTCAACAAGGAAGTTCTCGGGACGCTGTTTCTGCGGGCGAGCCGCGGTCGACCGTTTACGCCTTCGGAGATCCGGTTCTGTAAGGTGGCCGCAGGCGCCTCCGCCAACGCTCTCAAGAACGCGCTGCTCTATCGCGATGTCTCGGTGGCGGCCGTGGAGCACCGCACGACCTCCGAGACGCTCCGCCGCGTGCTCGATTGCTCGCCCGACATGATCGTCGCGACCGACAACGACGGGCGTGTGTCCGAGTTCAACCGCGGCGCGGAGGTGATCACCGGTCTCGACGGCTGGGAAGCAAAGGGCAAGCCGCTCGCCAGGATCTTCGGCGATGAGGCGCGGGCGATGGGGGATGGCTCGGGGCCCGATCCGATCGAGGTCACGATCGCCGCCCGTGAGGGAGAGCCCCGCGAGGTCAGTCTGGTGAGCGCCCCCCTGCTCGGCCCCGAGGAAGAGCCGGCTGGCCGGGTGTGGGTCGGCCGGGACATGACCCACCAGCGCCGCGTCGAAAGACGTCTCGCGCAGGCCGAGCGGCTCACCGGAATCGGGGAGCTGGCTGCGGGCGTGGCGCACGAGCTCAACAACCCGCTCTCCGGGGTGCTCGGGTACGCGCAGCTGATCAAGAGCGCGAGCACCGACGGCAAGCTCAGCGAAGACCTCAGACGGATCGAAGAATCGGCTCGGCGCTGCCAGCGTATCGTCCACAACCTGCTGTCGTTTGCGCGTCAGCGTCCCCCCGAAAAGAAGTTCCACGATCTCAACGAGTGCGTGCGGCAGGTTCTCGACCTGAAGAGCTACCACCTGCGGGCGGCGACGATCGAGATCGACGAGCGGCTCGACGCAGCGCTTCCCAGGACGCGGTTTGACTATCACCAGCTCGAGCAGGTGATTCTCAATCTGGTGACCAATGCCGAGCAGTCGATCCGCGTGACCGGCAAGCCCGGACGGATCTCGCTGCGCACCTGGGTCGAAGGCGAGTCGCTGTGTCTCGAGATCTCCGACGACGGACCGGGGGTCCCCGCTCAGATCCGCAACCGGATCTTCGATCCGTTCTTCACGACGAAGGAGGTCGGTAGCGGAACCGGTCTGGGGCTGTCCGTGTCCTACGGCATCCTCGACGAGCATGGCGGGAGGATCGATCTCCGGCCGAGCGATACGGGGGCCTGCTTTCGCCTGTCTCTTCCGGTTGTCGACGAGCCCGCCGAGCAGGAAGCCGAGCGGCCCGAGGTGCTGGCAGGGGGGGAGATCTTCCGCGGGCGACGCATCCTCGTCGCGGAAGACGAGCCGGACATCAGTCATCTGTTGAGCCGCTTGCTCGAGCGAGATGGCGCCGAGGTGACCGTGGCGTGCGACGGCGAGGAGGCCTGGGAGATCCTCGCGAAGGCGGACTACGATCTGATCGTGGCCGATCTGCTCATGCCGAATCTCGGCGGTAAGGGGCTCTACGAGCGGGTCGCCGCCGAGCGGCCGGAGATGTTGCGGCGCTTCGTTTTCGCGACCGGCGATCTCGCGCGCCAGGAGACGCTGCAGTTTCTCGAACACCTGCCCAACCGCATTCTCGCGAAGCCGCTGGACGTGGAGACCGTCCGGAGAGTCCTGCACCAGGCTCTTCAGACCGCGTGAACGCCGACCCTGCAAAGCGAGTAAGATGAAGGGCATGGAAGAGACCGGGCGGAGCAGCCACGGGCGCTTCGAGGACTACCCGCTCACGCGGCAGGAGTACCTCAGCGTCATGGTGCATTTTTACCGGGGTGAGATCTCACGGTCCGTTACCTGGCGGCAGCGACTGGACGCGACGACCAACTGGGCCGTGCTCACGACGGCGGGCATGCTCTCGTTCGCTTTCGCGTCGGACTCCCACCCCCACATCCTGCTGCTTCTCTCGAACTTCGTCATCCTGGCCTATCTGACCATCGAGGCTCGCCGGTACCGGTACTTCGAGGTTTACCGCGCGCGCGTCCGCATGATCGAGGAGAACTTTCTGATCCCGATCATCACGAGACAGCTCGAGTCGCCGATGGGCTCGTGGCGTGAGATGGTCGCCATGGATCTCGATCTCCCGAAGTACAAGACGACGTTCCTGGAAGCGATGGGGTTCCGTCTGCGTCGGAACTACATGTGGATCTTGCTGATCCTGCTGGGTGGATGGCTCGTCAAGCTGTACGTCCACCCGAGCTTTGCGACGTCGTGGAGCGAGTATTGGAATCGAATGGCGGTGGGGGAGTTTCCTCCGGCGGCGATTCTCGGTTTCGGAATCACGTTCTACGCGGTGCTCATCGCCGTGATCTGGTTCAGTCGTCACATCCACGGTGGCGTTCCCGAGGACGAGATCGCGGGTCTCGAGCGCAACCTCGAACACTGGAAGCTCTAATTCCCGAATAGGGACATGCCTTTGTTGGCGACAAAGGCATGTCCCCGAAGTGGGTTTTTGGACCGGGCCTCTTACGGATTGTGGGCTATTTCCGATTCCTCGTCTGAGTGCGCCCTTTCAGAGTGAACGCCAGCCCGAGCTGCTCGGCGGTTTCTTCAACCCACTCGTGACTCCCGAAAGGCGTCCCCCTATTGGCGCTGTGTCGCAAGGATTTCAATTCAGCCTCCGTCTGGGGCATGTTGACCCAGGACACCCAGTTGGCAGGGAGGGGAATCGGAGGACGGGTGGTCAGGTCCTTGCCTCTCGCGCAAGGATTCGCTGCAATACTGGACCATCTCCACTGCTCGGCCTGATCAACCAGCTTCGCCCGGAGTGGGTTCCGTTCCACATACCGCATCACAGTCATGAGATGGTGGTCCTGCTGGATCGGGAACGCCTTGAAACGGTTCTCCCAGAGTCGTCCGACCGTCTCATAACGACGGTGGTACCGCATGGCATGGGTCGTGAAGAGCCAGTGCATCCAGTCACTCAGATTATCGTCGCCTCTAGGCCATATCACAAAGTGATAGTGATTCGGCATGAGGCAGTAAGACAGTAGGCGCACCGGAATTCTGGCAGTAGCCGACCGGATCAGCCCAACGAAGTTGTCGTAGTCAAGTGCGTCGTGAAAGACCGTGTTCTTACGGTTACCGCGGTTGAGTACGTGATAGCAGAGTCCCCCGGCAAACGCGCGTGCGCGACGAGGCATCGAGTCTCCTCAGGGGAGGCAGGAGGGAGCCACTACCCACCATTATAGCGCTAGGAGATTGTCTGATCGAAAGCCCCCCTCGCTGGAGGAGGTCAGGCACCAAACGGGCAACAAAGGCATGTCCCCTTCAGGAATGTAGCGGCCACTACGCGTAGCGGGACTGGAGAGCGGGGAAGAGGTACTCGGACAGCGCCCCTTCGAGCCCGTGCTCGGGGGAGAGTCCCCAGTCGCGCCGCGCCAACGAGTCGTCGACGTCCGCCGGCCACGAATCCACAATCGCCTGCCTCGCCGGGTCGGGATCGAAAGTGATCCGGGAATCCGGAAAGATCTCGAGAACGCGCTCACGTATCTCGGCGGCCGACGGGCTGAACGCCTTGATGTTGTAGACCCGGGTCGAAAGCGAGTCCTCGGATGCTTCGGCCAGCTTCAGGAAAGCTTCGACACCGTCCGCCATCGTCATGAACGGCAGGCGCGTCTCCGCGCTGACAAAGCAGGCGTACGGGTGTCCCTGCGCAGCGGCGTGGATCATTGCCGGGGCGTAGTCGGTGGTCCCGCTGGTCGGAACCGTCTCGGCGCTGATCAGCCCCGGAAACCTGATCGACCGAAAGTCGAGACCGGGCTCACCCCGCGTTTTCGCTCGCCGAGTCAGGTAGGTTCCGAACATCTCACAGTACAGCTTGTTGCAGCCATAGACGCTCGTCGGGAAGTTCCATTCGCTCTCGCCGACGGCACCCGCCCGCTCCCGCGTCTCGACATCGGGAAGACCGTAGGCGGCGATGCTGCTGGGGAACAGGAACCTGACGTTCTTCCCCGTCTTGCTCGCCTGGCGACGCGCCAGTGCCATCAGACCGATCGTGCCGTCGACGTTGACCTCGTGCGCCAGATCCGGCTCTCGCTCGGCCTTGGCGGACAGGATGGCCGCGAGGTGGAAGATGCACTCGGGTCGGAACTCGCGCAGCAGCTCGCTCAGCACGGCGGAGTCCAGGATGCTCGCCTCGACCGCGCGGACGCACCGCGATTCCACGGACGCGGTGAGCTTCACGAGATCGAGGGCGACGACGTCGAACCCTCGATCGGCGAGAGCGGGGACCAGGAGATGTCCCATCTCGCCGCCCGCACCCGTGAGCAAGACGGTCGGTTTGCGCATCCTTCAACCCCTCCGGAAGGCCTCAAGCATAGCAGCAGCGCAACCGGGATCAACTCGGTTGGATGACGAGAACCCCGGTCCCGTCGATGCGGTCTTCCTTCAGCCGGATCAACGCGTCGTTCGCCTCGTCCAGCGCGAAGGTCGTCACGCTCGGGCGGATCGGGATCTCCGCGGCCTCGCGAAGCAGATTCTCACCGTCCAGGCGGGTATTGGCCTCGACGCTCGTCAGGTTTTTCTCGTGGAACAGATGGCTGTCGTACTCGAGCTCCGGGATCGCGGACATCGTGATCCCGGCGAGCGCCACCGTGCCGCCCTTTCGAACCGCACGCAGCGCGGGGAGAACGACATCGCCCGCCGGGGCAAAGACGATCGCCCCGTCGACCGGAACCGGAGGCGTGTCGTGCGTCTCCCCGACCCAGGTCGCCCCCATCCGCCGGGCGAGATCGCGATGACCCTCGCCCCGGGTGGCCACGAAGACCTCGCAGCCGCGGTGGAGCGCGATCTGGATCACGACGTGCGCCGACGATCCGAACCCGAAGAGCGCGAGACGACCTCCATCGGGAACCGCGCTTCGGGCCAACGCGCGATGACCGATGATCCCCGCGCACAGCAACGGCGCCGCATCGGTGTCGGCGAAAGCCTCGGGGATCGCGTAAGCGAACGCCTCGGGCACCACGGCTTTCTCTGCGTACCCGCCGTGTTCGTGGTACCCGGTATACCGCGACGCTTCGCAGAGATTCTCGGAGCCCCCCGCGCAGAACTCGCACGAGCCGCACGTCCAGCGCAGCCACGCGATGCCGACCCGGTCGCCGACCGCGAACCGCGTGCACGCATCGCCGATCTGCTCGACCACGCCCAAGGCCTGATGCCCGGGGATGATCGGCAGCCGACCGACCGGAAGGTCCGCGGGACGCTGCACTGGGTCTCGGCGGCGCATGCCATCGACGTCGAGGTGCGTCTTTACGACCGGTTGTTCACGGTCGAAAGCCCGGACGGCGAGGAGAACTGGAAAG
>JBFJTV010000182.1:0-6024 GCA_041625075.1 Candidatus Polarisedimenticolaceae bacterium
ACCAGCTCCTGAACGGTGACCCGGCGGAACTCGAAGACCTGGCACCGTGACAGGATCGTGGGGATGATCTTCTGCAACTCGGTCGTGGCCAGGACGAACACGACCTGCGGCGGCGGCTCTTCGAGCGTCTTGAGCAGCGCATTGAACGCGTTCTTCGAGAGCATGTGCGCTTCGTCGATGATCAGGATCTTGTTGCGATCGCGCACCGGCGCATAGGACACGACCTCCTGAAGCTCGCGGATGTCGCCCACGCCGGTTCGCGAGGCGGCGTCCATCTCGAGCACGTCGATCGACCGGCTCTCCGCGATCTCCCGGCACGCGCTGCACTCGTCGCAAGGTGTTGGCGTCGGTCCCTTCTCGCAGTTCAGGCACTTCGCGAGGATTCTCGCGACCGTGGTCTTCCCGATCCCTCGCAAACCCGCAAAGATGTAGGCGTGAGCAAAGCGGTCCGACTCGACGGCGTTGCTCAACGCGCGCGCGACGTGCTGCTGCCCGACCAGTTCCTCGAAGTTGCGCGGTCGCCATTTGCGGGCGAGGACCTGGTACATCGGTTCTCCAGTGCCTTCGGCGAGCGAAGGCGGCGGGGGCGGGCCGTTGACGGCCGGCCCCCGCCATGATGGGGCCCAAGTTTACCTGCGGCACCTGCGGTGGTCCGCTTACCGTTGCTCCCTTCCGGGCCTGGCGGGGTTCACGGGACCGCAGCGCACAGGGCTCGAGCCCCACAAGCTGGCGGAGAGAGTGGGATTCGAACCCACGGTACGGTTACCCGTACACACGCTTTCCAAGCGTGCACCTTAAGCCACTCGGTCATCTCTCCGGGGCCTGACACGACGCGGCCGCCTCGCGCACCGTCAGGCTCGACGTTTCATGGCGGAGAGGGTGGGATTCGAACCCACGTGCCACCTCACGGTGACAAAGCGCTTTCGAGGCGCCCCCGTTACGACCACTTCGGTACCTCTCCGTTCGTTACCGGTGACCCGGCCTAGCTTAACCCGTCGCGGATTCCCTCGACGGCCGTCGTTCCTTGAAAAACTCCTGGAGAAGCGACGCCGCCGGCTCCGCCAGAACCCCGCCGATGGTCTCGATCCGGTGGTTGAACCCCGCGCCCGCGTCCCACATCCGCTCGAGGTGCGAAGCCGCACCCACCTTGGGGTCCGGGGCACCGTAGACCACCTGGGTGACCCGCGCCAACATCGCGGCGCCCAGACACATCAAACAGGGCTCCACCGTGCAGTACAACTTCGCCCCCACCAGCCGGTAGTTCCCCAAACGCCGGGCCGCATCGCGCATCGCGAGGACCTCGGCGTGGGCCGTCGGGTCGAGCCGCGAGACCGACGCGTTGTGCCCCCGGCCGACCACCGCGCCTTCGAGGACCACCACCGCGCCGACGGGGACCTCGCCCGCGTCGCGGGCGAGACCCGCCTGCTCGAGGGCGAGCCGCATGAATGACTCGTGTTCTTGCATCGGGTCCCGTGAGCCTCGCCCGCCGGACCGGGGCCTCTCACGAGTGGTCGGACCGGAGGGATTCGAACCCCCGACCTACTGGTTCGTAGCCAGTCGCTCTATCCAGCTGAGCTACGGTCCGCCGTGGTCGGAAAACACCGGAAAACGCAATGTTGGCAAGGCAAAAGCGGATGGTACACCCCGGCTGGCGGCCTGTCAACGAGACGCCCGGTGCCCCGGAATAGCATCAAAAATGCAGCACGAGAAGCCATTTTGTTGCACAATGCGGACTGAGTTGCTCGAGACAGGTGCGACACCTATATTCCGTCAAGAATTTGCCGACAACGCGGAAAGTGGAAGCGGGTCGAGGAGGGACAGTGACCATGTCCAGCGAGGCCGAGGGCACCCGGCGGTTCTTTACGACGACCGAGGTCGCCCGTTACTGTGCGGTCACCAACGACGGCGTGTTGAAGTGGATCAAGTCCGGGAAGCTGAGGGCATTCTCGACTCCCGGAGGACACTATCGAATCGCGGCCGAGGACTTTCGGTCGTTTCTCGAGAAGTACGATATCCCGGTCGACGAGGCCTACTTCCGCGGTGAGAAGAGGGCTCGCTCGATCCTGGTGGTCGACGACGAAGCCGACATTCGCGAGATCGTCCGCAGGATCCTCCAGGAGATCGACCCGGAGCTCAAGGTCGAAGAGGCCCAGGACGGTTACGAGGCGGGGATCAAGATCGGGAATCTCGGCCCAGACCTGGTCATCATGGACGTGATGATGCCGCGCGTCGACGGCATCTCGCTGTGCAAGTCGATCCGCGAGAACCCGGAGACGCGTCCGATCAAGGTGCTGGCGATCACGGCGTTCCCCGAGCAGGACAACATCAAGAAAATGTACGACGCCGGCGCGGATCTCTGCCTGATCAAGCCGCTGCAGTTCGAGCATTTCCGGCTCGAGGTCATCCGGCTGCTCTCCGAGGCCGACCGCAACTCCGCCGCGACCGGCTAGAGGCGCTGTTTGACGATCTCCATGTAGCTGCGCTTGCGCTTGAGGAACTCGCGCTTGTTGTAGATCTCCGCGAACAACCAGCGTAGACCCTTCTCGAGCTCCTCGACCGACATCTTCTTCGGCCGGAAGTTGACGTCGAACAGCGTGCAGCGATCCCAGAAGCGCTCCGTGAGAAGCCGCTCCTCGCGTCTCAGACGGTCGTAGAGCGGAGTCCTCGGGAACGGGGTCTGCACCGTGACCTGAACCTCCAGCAGCCCCGAGCGATCCACGAACTCTTTGACCTGCTCGAAGATCCCCGGCCCGTGGTTGTCGAGACCGACGATGAAGCAACCGTTGACGGTGATGCCTCGCGACTGGATCCTGTCGATCGCCTCGAGATAGCGATCGGCGCGCTTCCGCTTCCAGTTCGTCGGATCGATACGATCGAGGTCCTCCTCTTCCGGACTCTCGAGCCCGATCAGGACCTGGCGGCAACCGCTGTCGGCGAGAAGCTCGAGCAGCTCGTCGTCGTCGGCGACCGAGATGTCGGTCTCGGTGAACCACTCGATCTCGAGGGGGGCGACCGCTCGCAGGAACTCCTTGCCCCACTTCTTGTTGACGAAGGTGTTGTCGTCGGCCAGCTCGAAGAACGGGCGATCGGTCACAGTAAGACCCGCGCGGATCTCGGCGACGGCGAGGTCGACACTCTTCTGCTGGAACGACGACGTGATCCGCAGGCTTGCCGCGCAAAACTCGCAGTTCAGCGGGCAGCCCCGGGAGGTCTGGACGGTGAGACGGTTGTAGGGGCGGCCCTCGAGAAGATCGAAGCGCGGGTGGGCGTAGTGCGGCGGCTCGAAGACGCCCCTCCGGAGCCCCTGATAGCGGGGCTGCATCCGTCCCTGCTTGAAGTCCTCGACGAGCTGCGGCCACGCGCCCTCGGCGCCGTCGAGCACGAGCGCGTCCGCATGCTCCTCGGCCTCCTCCGGCATCAGGCTGACGTGGAGACCGCCGAGCACCACGGGCACGCCGGCCGCGCGGTACCGATCGGCGAGGGCGTAGGCCTCGTCGATCTGCGCGCTGTACGAAGAGATCCCGACGAGATCGAACGACTCCAGCTCTGCCTCGGGATCGAAGTCGGCGACCTCGCGGTAGGCGACCTCGACGTCCTCGGGCGTGAGGGCGGCAACCGTCAGCAGCCCCAGACTGGGGAGCGAGGCCACGACCTTCCCGCGGCTGACGAACTGCGGAAGCGTGACGCCGAGCTCCGCGAGCTCGGGGGTCTTGACACGCACACCGCTCATCGCGATCAGTCCGACTCTCATGACACCTTCTCCTTCTCCCTTTCCTCGATCAGATCGAGGACGTCCCGCAACGTGCGAAGGTCGCCGAGACGCTCGTCGGGAAAGCGAATGCGAAAACTCTTCTCGGCTGCCGCGAGCACGCGGAGAGCCGCGAGGCTATCGACGCCCAGCTCTCGGACGAGATCGTCGTCGAGACCGATGCCGTCGACGTCCAGACGTGTTTGACGGGCGAGGATCTCCCGCAGCTCTGCTTCACGCGACATGGGCCACCTCCTCGGCGACGAGCCGCCGCTTGATCTTGCCGGACATCGTTCGCGGTAACGGCTTCTCGAGCCGGACCATCCGCGTGACTCGCAACCGCGCGGGCGCCGCCGCCCGCAGATCGGCGAACGCGTCGCGCAGGCGGTCGTCCGCGAGGTCCGGCGAACGAGGAACGACGAACAGAACGGGGATGTCGTTGCCGTCGCGCGCGCTCACGGGAGCGACGCACAGCTCGGCGAACAACGGGTGCGTGTAGTACGACTCGACCTCATCGGGATAGATCGTCTCGCCCGCGGCGGTGACCATCGCTTCCTTGATCCGTCCGGTGATGAACAGGAAGCCGTCGTCGTCGAGCCGTCCACGGTCGCCGGTGTGAAACCAGCCGTCGTCATCGAACGCGGCGGCGGTCGCCGCGGCGTCCTTGAAGTAGCCGCGCATGACATTGGCCCCGCGCACCAGGATCTCGCCGTCGTGCGCGATGCGAACATCGACGCCCGGGAGCGCGCGACCCACGGAGCCGGCGGGGCATTCGCCGGCGAACCCGACCGCAACGATGGGACTGGTCTCGGTCAGACCGTAGCCGACCTCGAGACGGATTCCGACCAAGCCGAGGACCTCCATCCACGCCGGATCGAGCGCGGCGCCACCCACGATCATCGTGTGGAAACGCGCGCCGATCCTCTCGCGCACGCCGCGTCGCACGCTCTCGTAAGCTCGCATCGCATCCGCGATGCGTTCGGGAGCGCGCTCGGGAGCGTCGGTCTCGAGCACGCCGGCATCGCGAAGCTCCTCCGCGATCTCCGCACCGAGCTCGTCGACGATCGCCGGGACGGCGAGCGCGAAGGTGATGCCGTCCTCGCGCAGGCAGGCGAGCAGGCGGTTGGGGAGCGGGGCGCCCGGAAAGACCACTCGCGAGCCGCAGACCAGAGGTCCCAGCACACCCGCGGTCAGACCGAAGAGATGAACGGGAGGCACCGCCGCCAGCATGGCGTCTTCGGGCCCGGCGCTGCGGATCTCCGACAGCGCCCGCAGGTTGCTTAGGATGTTTGCGTGCGTGATCTCGACGATTCGCGGGCGCCCCGTGCTCCCGGAGGTGAACGCGAGGAGCGCGACGTCGTGGGGTGCGCGCTCGACGGCATCGACGCCTTCGCCTTCGAGCAGACCGTCGGGCGTGACCGTCTTGAGACGGAAGAACCCCCGGGTCAGCTTGCCGCAGCCCGGCTCGACGATCGCGAGCCGCGCGCCCGTGTAGAACGCCACCTTCGACGTTAGCGAGCGCTCGAGCTCGACGGGTAGCGAGACGGCAACCGCGCCGGCGGTCTGGATGGCGAAGAACGCCGCAACCCACTCGGGTCCGGGCTGCAGCATCAGCACGACACGGTCCCCCGGGCTTACACGGTGAGTCCGGAGCACGGCGGCGCCGCGGCGCGCTGCGTCCTGGAGACGTTCGTACGACAGACCGGCGCGTCCGGTCGATTGCGGCCAGACGACGGCAGGGGAGTCGCCGAACCGCGCCGCGCTGCGACGAATCAGATCGGAGAGGATGCGTGCATGGCCGATGTCGTTCATGACGCGACTCCCTTTGCACGTACCGCGCCCCACGCCGCCAGCGTCATGGCAAGCGCGACCGCGAGGGCGGGCATCGGCATCATGTACTTGAGGGGGTGATAGAACGACGCCGCGAACAGGGTGATCGGCAGGAAGATGTTGCCGAAGTTCATCGCGACCGATGCTGCCCGGCGCTGTCCGTCGTCGAGCTTCAGCGCGCCGAGCTCGCGGGCGAGGAACAGGTTCAGAAAGCCGAGGCCGAAGAACGCGATGTGCCCGAGACGCGCCAGGCGACGCGAGGTGTCTCCGTAATCGCCGAGCCACTCCGGGACACCCACGGGGCCGTCGAACGACCACAGACCGAGGACCAACCCCGAGAAGACTCCGAGAGCGAGGCTGATCCAGCCGACTGCACGGTTCGAGCGCATGGGGGTCACCGTCCTTCCCGGCGGTTCCGACCGCCTGCCCATGCCTGTCGCGAACGG
>JBFJTV010000183.1:0-6014 GCA_041625075.1 Candidatus Polarisedimenticolaceae bacterium
GCGATGGCGTTGCCGTTCGCGCTCGGTCTGTTCCTCGGTTACGGGCGGCGGCTCCCCGACGCACGCTCCTGGAAGGAGCGCGTGGTGCTCGCGACGAGATCGGATCGCATCAAGAGCCTGTTCCTGGCTCTGTTCACGCTCATCATCACCGCGGGGATCCTGTTGTCCTTTTCACGTGGCGGGCTGCTCGTGGCGGTGTTTGCCATGATCGTGCTGTTGATCGGCGGTGCCGTGCCGCTCAAGCAGTGGCGCTGGGCAGCCGTGGTGATGCTTCTATCCGTCGTGTTCGTCACCTTGCACTCGATCCGGGTTCCCGGGGAGCGCTTCGCCGATCTCGGCGAGCATCTCCCGACCGCCTCCGGCCGGGTCCCGATCTGGGGCACCGCCCTGCGGATGACCCCCTCGTTCTGGCCGACCGGATCGGGGCTGGGGACCTTTGGACACACCTTTCGAATGTTCCGTCCTCCTGAGATCGAATTTCACTCGAGACACGCCCACAGCGACTGGCTGCAGAGCCTCACCGAGGGTGGCATCGCCACGACGGCGGCGATGCTCGCGGCGCTCGCCCTGGTGCTGGCCGTCCCGACACGCTCGGCGAGGTCCGGTTCGGTGACGTCGATGGTGCGGGTGGCGACGACCGCGGCGATTGCCGGCATCGCGTTGTACAGCGTCTTCGATTTCTCCTTGCGGATCCCGGCAGTCGCCATCCTGTGCGCCACGGTCGTGGGACTGCGGGTCGGCCTCGTGATGTTGCCGGCCCCGGACGAGGACGACCGGAAGTCAGGGAAGCTCGTCTATCTCCCCCGCGGGACTCGATAAGACCAGACGGCGATCTCGACGCCACGTCGCTTGCTGGACTAGACTCGAAAATCATGAAGCGCCTGATCCAATCGACCATACGCTCTGCCCACCTTTGGTTTGCTCCGCCTCGACCTCCCGATCGAATAGCGATTTACTTCCACGAGTTGGAGGGAACCGACCGGGAGGCCTTTGCCAAAGCTCTCGGGCGTCTCCGGGGGGACGGTTACGCCTTTGTCGGTCCCGCGGAATGCGTCGCGCCTGCCGACGACCGCCAGCGAGTTGCTTTCGTCAGCTTTGACGACAATTTCCGCTCGTGGCACGATGCCCTTCCCCTGTTTGACGAACTCGATCTCCGGGCGACCTTTTACATCAACACGCGCCCCATCCGGGACACCGCTTCGCGGGATGAGATCGAAGCCTACTACCGCCGGGTCGCCCAGGATCCCGCAAACCGCGAACCGCTCTCGCGCGACGAGATCAGAGACCTTCGCTCAGCCGGCCACACCATCGGCGCACACACCCACTCGCACTTCGACCTCTCCGCTCTCGCCCGCGACCAAGCGACCGACGAGATTCTGACGAGCAAGCGATTGCTCGAGGAGATCATTGGCGAGCCTGTGGTGCACTTTGCGTATCCGTTCGGGATGCGTCGCCATTTCAGCGAGAGTCTGCGTGACTTCTGCCTCGAGAGCGGCTTCGCGACGGTTGCCAACGCCATCGGGGGTCTGCAGTTTGCGGGTCACACTCGTGCCGCGATCCAGCGTAGTCCCTGGCGCCTGACCGAGTCTGTCGAGCACAACCTCGACAATCTGAGGATCGATGGACGGATCTTCGAGAGATTGAGTGGCCGAACAGCGGTGTGGTCTTGAGCTCCGGCCTGATCCTGGATCCTATCACGGAGGACGATCTGGAGGAGTTCTGTGCGTTCGTGGCGCGACACATACCCCGAGAATCGCCCGAGGATGTTTTTCACCGCTACCGTTACCGCTGGCCGGTGGAGCGGCCGAACAACGGGTTCGTGCTTCGCCGGGGCGGTGCGATCGTCGGCGGTCTCGGTGCGATCTATGCCATGCGCGAGATCGACGAGGATTCCCGGCTGTTTTGCAACCTACTCGACTGGTACGTCCTGCCCGAGTTCCGTAAGGAGAGTCTACGGCTCTTGTTCGCGATCATCAAGCAACGCGATTGCACTTTCACCGTTTTCTCCGCGGTCCAGCGTGTGACGAAGATTCTCCGCGGGTTCGGCTTTCGCGTGATCGATCCCGAGACGGTCGTCGTGTGCACGGCTGCCTACGGCCTTCTCCAACCGGGCGGCCGGCGGCGCGTTGTCGAGGCGGACGCGGTCCGGAGCAAACTGACCCCGCGGCAGCGGGCACTGGTCGACCACCTCGCGGATGCCCGTTCTTGTCACCGGGTCCTCCTGACGGGTGACTCGCAGCCGTGTGTCGCGGTCGTACGGATCGCCCAGCGCAAAGGGGTGCGTTTCGCGACCCCGGTCTTTCTCGAGGCGCCTGCGGCCCTGGCTGACTATCTCGGTCCCCTCGGTCGCTGGCTCCTGACGCGCCATCGGACGTTTTTTCTACTTGCGGGGGGGCGTACCCTGCCGAAGCGTCCGCTCCTCAGCCGTGAGGTCGCAGAACCGCGCCCTCAAATGTACCTGTCTGGGGATCTGGACGGGAATAGGATCGACGGTCTTTACTCGGAACTCACTCGTTGATACGCGCTTTCGTCGCAGCGAAGATGCCGTAGCCCAGCGTGCCATCGTCCCAGAGCTCTTCGAGAAGTCGACAGGATAGTACGAAGTCATCGAGGTAGGCCTCCCCGACCAAATCGACGACCGCCCGTCGCCAGCGGCGCGCGTTTTCCCGCCACGCAGCAAGGGTGGGTCTTGTCTGTGGGGTCACATCCTCGCTCGAGACGACCTCCAGACCGGAGTCCCTCGCGGTCCTTTGATAGAACTCCAAGTCTTCCATCGTGGCGCGTCCAAACGTGCGCTTCAGGCTCTCGAAGTCGTCCCGGCGCGCGACTACCTCGGCGAGCCCGATCTCGCGACGGCGGATCACGTCGCACAGCACGAGCCGTCCCCCCCGCTTGAGAACCCTCGCGCACTCCTCGAGCAGCCGGTCCTTACGTGGCACCAGGTGCGACGACTCCATGACCCATACGACGTCGAATGAGTCGTCATCGAAGCCGGTGTCCATGCCGTCGCGAAGCTCGAAGGTGGCAAGCGATTCGAGACCGGATTCCCGGACCCGCCTGCGAGCGAGCTCGATCCCGGTCTCGCTCGTCGAGATGCCCGTCACCCGCGCGCCGCAGTGACGCACGATCCAACACGCCGGGTTACCGGTCCCGCAACCCACGTCAAGCACCCGCTGGCCCGGTTCGATCGCCGCCTGGTTCGTCAGGCGCAGCGTCAGTGATTCGGTCGCCTCGAGCAGATCCTGGTCCGCGCGCTCGAAGTAGCCGTAGTGTAGATCATCACCCAACAGATAGGCCCACGCCGCGGTAACCCGGTCGTAAAGCTCTCGTGGTTCATCGCGAGGTGAGGACATGGACCTCCGCCTGCCCTCGGGGGCTCCCTCGGACGATACCTCATCCACTCGCTCGTTTTGACGCAATATGGCATCATTCGCGTTCGGGGACGACTCTCGACGACACCAAGGCGGGGTGTACCGAACGATGACGGTCGATGAGATCATGAGCCTGATCCAGCGGGCGGTGGACGCTGCCCTCGAGGCCAAGGGGCACCCGAAGGTCGTGCTCGAACCCGGAACGGACCTTCTCGACGGCTCGGTTGGCATCGATTCCCTGGATCTGGCGGGCGTGGTCGTCGAGCTTCAGAACAACCTAGGAACCGATCCCTTCGCCGATGGTTTCGTCGAGTTCCGTGAGGCCGGGGAGCTCGCGCGGCTCTTTCATCGCACACCGTAATGAGCATCCTGGCCGGGCTCCGGGCAATCGGAGCTGCGCCAGCCGTGCTCGAGGGCTCGAGGCGCCGCTCTGGGCTCGAGCTCGCCAACGAGGTGGACGACCTCGTCGCCCGGATCCACCAATCGCCCGGAGGCAGCCTGCTCGTCTCCTCGAACACCGCGAGCCGTATCGTGGTAGCGATTGCGGCGGCGGAGGCCGCGAGTGGGGTCGCATGGCTCGCCCCCGCGACAATCGAAACGGATGCCCTGAACGCGCTCGTCGAGCATCACGGCCTGTCCCTGCGTTGGACCGACGACCTCGAGCGGCCGGAATCCGCCGTCCCCGTATCCGTCAGCGCCAGCATGGAGCGTGGGGGTCCCGGGCTCGTTTTGATGACCTCGGGCACCACGGGGTCGCCGAAGCTCGTACGGCACCGCTTGGCCTCCGTACACGCGACGATCCGAGCCGGTGAGCCCCGGCGGAGGGCCCGGTGGCTACTCACCTACCCGCCGACGAGCTTCGCGGGGATCCAGGTGCTCCTGACCGCGGTGCGGGGAGGAGGGGTGCTGGTCTCTCCCGCACAAACCGCCCCTGTGGCGGTCGCGGAGACCGCGCTCGCTTCCATGGTGGATCACGTCAGCGGGACGCCCACGTTCTGGCGGGCGCTGCTCCTGGCCCTCGGTGACCGGAAACTCGATCTCGTCCAGGCCACGCTCGGTGGGGAGGCGGTTGACCAGATCCTCCTGAATCGACTCGGAGAAACCTACCCCTCCGCTCGCATCGTCCACATCTACGCGACGACGGAGCTTGGCGTCCTGTTCAGCGTCAGCGACCGACGCGAGGGTTTCCCGGCCGTCTGGCTGGATCGCGCGCCGGGCGGGGTCGAGCTTCGAGTCAACGCCGGCGTCCTGGAAGTGAGGTCGCCCCGCAGGATGGTCAGCTACCTGTCACCCGGCGGCGACGGACCGGACGCGGACGGTTGGTTCAGGACCCAGGATCTGGTGCGGGTCGAGGGGGATCGCGTCCTGTTCGAGGGCCGAGCCGACCGCCTCCTCAACACGGGGGGATTCAAGGTCCGACCGGAAGAGGTGGAAGCCGTGCTGCTCGGCCATTCCGCGGTCGCGGAATGTCGAGTCCACGGGGTACGGAGCCCGATCACGGGCGAGCTCGTCGCGGCCGAGGTGGTCCTGTCGGACGATCGGAACGCCGAGGAGGTACGAAAGGCCCTGGGCTCCTGGTGTTTCGCCCGGCTGGAGCCTTTCAAGGTTCCGCGTGTCTTCCGGTTCGTCTCGTCGATCGGGACGGCGGAATCGGGCAAGAAAATCCGGGATTGAGGAGGCCGGGATGAAGCACGTCATCCTGACTGGAGGAAGCCGCGGACTGGGCCTGGCGTTCGTCGAGAGGCTCCTGGACGACGGGTACCGCGTCTCGACCTGTAGCCGAGAAATCAGCTCCCGTCTCGAGGGGTTGGTGGCCTCGCACCCCGAATTCCTTCGCTGGTCTCCGTGTCGTGTCGGTGAAGCCCAGGAGGTTGCCGCATTCATCGACGAGGCCGTCGCGTGGGCGGGCCGGGAATCTCTGTGGGGGCTCGTCAACAACGCCGGCGTCGCGCGCGAGGGCATCTTGCCGACGTTTCCCGACGTCGAGATCGAACGCATCCTTCAGGTCAATCTTCTGGGCGCCATCCAGGCGACGAGATCGTTCCTTCGACACGTCGCGCTGAGCAAACGTCCGGCGCGGATCGTCAACGTGTCGTCGATCGTGGGGCTGCGCGGCTACAATGGGCTGTCGGCCTACTCGGCGTCGAAGTCCGGTCTCGATGGGCTGACCCGGGCCCTGGCTCGCGAGTGGGGCCGGACGGGCACGACGGTCAACTCGATCGCGCCCGGCTATCTCGACACGGAGATGTCCTCGCGGCTGCGCGCCGAGGAACGCGCTCGGATCGTTCGTCGGACTCCGCTCGGTCGACTCGGCAACAGCGCCGACGTCGTTCCGCTTCTGACGTTCCTCCTCTCCGAGGAGGCCGGCTTTGTCACGGGACAGACACTTGTCGTCGACGGTGGAGTCTCGAGCTGACGCTGAGGTCGAACACGAAGCTTGACTACCCGACAGGTTGCCGGGATACTGCGGGCTGATGGCCGAGTCGAACAACGCACCTCACCCCGCAGCGCCCGCGCGCGGCCACGAAACGGGCGACCGATTCAATCTTCGTGAGTACTGGCGAGTCCTGTCCGAAAGACGTGGTGTGTTGTTGACCAGCGTCGCCGTCACCGTGGCGACGGTGATGCTCGTGACGTTCCTGA